>SLDI01000502.1:0-5830 GCA_007125385.1 Phycisphaeraceae bacterium
GTAAACGGCGAACTTGCCTTGGCTTGTGCCGCAACAGGCGACGATGGCCCGGGCGACGACGCCAACAGCCGGTGTGGCGGAATTGGCAGACGCGACGGATTCAAAATCCGTGTGGCCGACTTCGCAAGGCTAGATCATTTCGATAGTTACGTCCCTGGCGGGGGTGTGCGGGTCGCGCAGCGGGTTTCGCAATCCAACTTACGTCGACTGAGATGTTCATGCGTGGGGTGCGCGGCGTCCGCGGCGGGTGAAGCCGGTGCGGATCATCACATCTGAGTAGACTATCGGGTGACGATTGCGTACACTATTGCGTGTACGGGAGGCCCACGCCATGAAGTTCATCAGTGTCAGAGATCTGCGCGGCAAGTCGGCCCAGGTTTGGCGCGATCTGGAAGAAGAACGGGAACTGGTCATCACCAGCAACGGCAAGCCGATCGCCATTCTCAGTGCCACCGATGAGCAGCGGTTCGAGCAGTCGTTGCAGGCGGTGCGGCAGGCCCGGGCTGCGCAAGCGGTCAAGCAGATGCAGCAGCAGTCCATTCGGACGGGGCGGGACAAACTCTCGGATAAGGATATTCAGGACGAGATCACCACGGCCCGCAAGGAACGCCGGCGGTGAGGATCGTGCTCGACACGAACGTGCTGGTGGCCGGGCTGCTCTCACCTCATGCCGCCCCGGCGCGCGTGGTGCAGGCGGTGGTGGCCGGCCATGTGCGCGTCTGCTACGACACCCGGATCGTGGCCGAGTACCGCCAGGTGCTCGCCCGGCCCAAGTTCGGCTTCGACCAAGACCTGGCAGAGGAAGTGATCGACTGGATCGAGGTCAGCGGTGAGCTGGTGGCTCCGCCGCCGCTGTCCGTTTCATTGCCCGATCCAGACGATGTGATGTTTCTGGAGGTGGCGATGGCGGCGAAAGCCGACCATTTGGTGACGGGTAATGTCCGGCACTATCCGGCCGGCAAGCGGCACGGCGTCTCGGTGATCAAGCCCGGTCAGTTCGTGGAACGTCTGTAATCGCCGATGTTGCCCTCGGGCCGCTGGCGCCAGGCCGCTCACTGCGGCAGGACGCGCCCCGATAGACACGTCGCCGAGGCGGTGCGCGCAGGAGGATTCGTCAGGCGGATATTTGGGCGCGTGTGGCGGCACCCCCTTGTTGGACGCGGGCTCGATCCTGCCGTTTCCATTGATTTGGGTTGCGAAACCCGTCTCGACTCGAACAAGGCCCATCGGCGAAAGCCGGCGAGCCTATTCTATATTCAACTCCAGCCCAAGGTTTTCCGCAGGCTATCCCTCACCCCGTGTCCAGCGATCGGCGAACCTGCTCGTAACGCTGCTCCAGCTTGTTCCGGTCGCGCGGTGCGGTTGCCGCCTCCGTGGCTTGCTCGTAGACCATCCGCGCATGCTCCGCCAGGCACGCTCGCCCCGATTCATGCTTCACGTGATTGGCCATTCGCTCAAACGACTCAAGCATGCGGATCATCACCGAGAGCGTGTCTCTGCTGTTCTGTCGAATCTGGTTGAATGCCGCGTCGAGATAGCTTTCGATGCCCTGATGGTGGGCGACGATACGCAGGCATCCCTGCGGGTCCAGTCGATAGGGGGATGGAAACTGACGCTCTCCGAGTTGGCTCATGCACGCGCCCAGCCGGTCGATGCACTGCATGGCGGTGGTGGGATCGTTGACGCCCGAGGAAAGCGCTCGCACCGCGATATCAACGAGCTGGTCCACCGCGAACTCCGCATCTTGGGCCATCGACCGCTGGGTCCGAATCGTGAAGCACTGCCGTAGGCGCGCGGCCAGTGCGTCATCCGTATGTTCGGCGGGCCAGACGCGGATCACAATGTCTCCCGTCTCGACGAACTGCCCCGGGCGATGCTCGACGCGGACGATCAGGTCACACGCCACCGCCTCCTGCATAAGCTGGTCAAGTTGGAACCGCTGAATGTAGCCGTCGTGGTCGGCGCAGACGGTTCGAGAGTCAGATTCGAATCCTTCAGGCAGCTTAACGCCGCCGGCCTCCTGCTCCAACTTTTGCGAAGGTTCGTCACCGGCGTCCTCCGGGTACAGGTGGTCAATCGCTGCCTGAAGCTCCCGACTCACCGAAGCGATGACGTTTGGAGCCTGAATGGAACTCGCCACATGGTGGATAAAGAAGATAAACACGCCCACGCCTGCCAGCGCCAGGAGCATGGCGACCAGAATGCTGATCTGGGGAACGAAACCGCCGTTGAAGTTGCCATCGTCGCCATGCACATTGCGCAGGATCACCAGGCTGAACAGGAACGTGGCCACGAACGTGCCGAGCACGACTTGGTTGCCTAGGTCCCGCATGAAATTGCGAAGGAGTCGAGGCCCCAACTGGTTGGAAGCCAGCGTCAGCGCCACAATCGTGATGGAGAAGACCACGCCCGCAATGCCGATCATTGAGCTGGCGATGGTGGTCAGCAGGGCCCGTGCCCCTTCCGCGCTGCCGCTGTAGAGCCAGCCTGCCTCCTGCGCCCACTGCGCCCCGATCATCTGATCGATCCATAACGTAACGTGGGCCAGGGCCAAGGCCCCGACCACCAGGAGCAAGGGAACGAACCAGTAGCTGGTGCGGATGGCCTCCCAGCGGGTGAGCATACGCGCCTTTAGCTTCATGATTCATCTTAGGCTGGTCCACAGGGGCAAACGGTTGAGGCCACCGTTCGTGCCGGAACCGACCGAGCGCCTGTCGGGCTGCTGTTGCCACCGGCGGGCCCTGGCGAGCGCGAGCTTCACGGCTGCAGATGAGCGGTGCTCCGTGACCACCCGTCGATCATGGGCTTGTCAGGTGATCGACGGGTGTCGGTTGCTCTGAGGAGGTACCATGTGACCGGTGCCGCCGGATTGGGCCCGGGAGCGTCTCGAACTCTCGATTTCACGGCATCAGATCAATCTCGCCGCCACGCCGGTAAGAGGCTTCATATGCTGGTGTTACGCGATACGACCAATTCACCGGTCTTACCAGTCCTTCTATACAGGCCAGTGGATGAACCCCCGTGCCGCGAGGCCTCCGGCGGTGCCAGGCGGGTCACATGAGCCTCATGTGAGGGCCGATGTCAGGGAGGGCGCGGAGGCTGTGGCACTGCGATGGCAACGGTGACACCTGGCGAAGCCGAGGCCAACGTCACCTGCGCGGTCGACCTAGAATAGCTTGAGCGCGCCCGGCGCGACGCTGCTCGGAGTCGCCTTGATGACCTGTGAACGGCCAGCGGAGAGGCTTGGCAGGATCTCAAAGACGGATTCGAGCGCACATGGCACGATTTCAGCGAATCCGTCACACAAGCAGTTGAGCGGTTCAAGTACACCGAAGATCGGCGGGCGCGAATATGCGACTCATTTTTCATATCGGATTCCTCCTGGTGGGATGTCATTTCGCGCTGCTTTGCAGCGGGTGCGCGACACCGCCGAGTGAACCGGCGCCCGAGTCGGCCCGTTCCATTGACGGTGCGGGAGTGGGCGAGAGAGTGACGTCAGCGGAACTTGATGAACTTACTCGCGCTTTCGTTGACCGCTACGTCGGGCTGCTCTACTCCGTCTGTGACGCCATCAAGAAGGACAACCCCGACGCGAGGCACCGACGCGAAGCGCAGACACTTCTTCTGGACAGCTCCACCAATATGTACGACATCGCAAGCAACGCCGATGCGTTCACAAGAGTGCTCGATCTCGTCGTCGTCACCTCCTTGCTCAGTCAACTCTGGGTCGACGACGGCAGGGCAACGGCCGTCTTCGGCGAGCGCGGCGAGCCGTTGGCCCGGGGTATGGTTCGGGCGCAAGAAGAGATGCGGGTGCTGGCTGTCAAGGTGCTCACCGTCGAACAAATCGGTGTGGTCGATTCATTGATCGATGATTGGCGTGCCGAGAACCCAGAAATGACGGCGGTGTCCTTTGTTCGCTTCTCGAACTTCGCCATCGGGCGCAGCCGCACTGCCGCCTCTGAAGTGCTTGCAGCTCGCGGTTTCTTCGCTGAGGTCGGAGAGGCGGGCCAGGCCGTCGATGAGGCAAGGCTCCTCGGCGAGCGCGTGTTCTATCGTATGAAGCGCGAGCCCACGCTGCTGCGATGGCAAATCCAGGCAATGAAGGACGACCTCATCGCCACACCGGAGACAGCCACTGTCCTTGCCAACCTGAATCGACTGTCCGATCAGGTCGAGCTCCTTCCCACCACCATCGCGGCTGAGCGGCAAGCGATCCTCGCTGGCCTAGATGACTTGCTGAGGAGTTCCGACGCCACGATTGTGAACGTCAGCGAGACGCTGGACAAGGGCCATGAACTCGTCGCGCTACTGGAACCAGCGGGCGACTCACTCCGCGAAACGCTCGACGCAGGCCATCGCCTCTTTGCCCGGTTCGATGCATGGGACCGGTGGAAGACCGAGGTTCGGCCGCGTCCCGCCGATATCCGAGAGCAAACCGAAGCACTAAAGGAACTCGCGACGGCTGCAGAACGACTCAACGAGATGCTCACGACGTCGGACGATCTGCTCGGATCACCGGAATGGGAGATACGGATTGACGAGGCGAGCCAGTTAGCCGACGGACGGATCACGCTCATGGCGGATCAGAGCCGGATGGTGCTCAATGCGTTCTTCTGGCGCGCTGTCGCGCTCATGGGTGTCCTTTTCATCCTGCTCATTTTGTATCGATTTATTGCGGTCGTGCTGGCGAGGCGGTTCGAGGGATCGAGGCGCGGTATTCAGCATCACGATCCTGCGGAACTGAGGCGGTGAGACGAACGCACGTTGACGTCGCGGCGAAAAAATTATCAGACACACCCTTTGCCCACCTACTCCGACCCTCTATAGTCAATGGCACCAACGGAGCACGAACCTCTATCAATCGGCTCCGGCGTCGGAAGACTACGTAAAGGGCAGCCCGGCCACGCCGCGGAAGGCCCGTTGACGAGTAAGCCGACTTGGTTCAGCACCTGCGCGTGCCGAGCCAAGTCGGCTTTTTTTTGTGCCCGCGTGACGGAGAAGGCAGCCATCATCGGCCGAATCGCCCGTGAGATCGGACCAACGAAGGGAACCGGATCATGCTGTGGACGGTTATCGTTGCGATGATCGGGGTGTGGATGGTTGGACTGCTCACCGCCTGCACGTTGGTCGGGATGATCCTGAAGACCAATCAGCCACGAACAACCAATCCGTTGGATGGTGGGTAATTGTCGGACACGGAACGATGCGGATGACAAGTCAAGCTGGTAACACGAGCGGAACGGCGATGTGGCCGCGTAGGCTGCTCGTCCAGGGCGTCGCGGGCGCGGGATTGGTACCGGCTGACGGGTTGTTCGGTGAATCCGCTTCGGCCGGGTCGTGCGGAGCCACGCGTGGTCAAGCGCGGGACGAAGTCCCATTCGCTGATGACTCAACCACGCGCGGAGCTTAGTAGGACTGGCGGCCCAACGTGTTACCGCTCAAGTTCGCGGCATCCAGGCAGGCCCCTCACCCCAAGCTGACGGCATGCGACGCCATGCACATGGTCACTCAACTCAACGTTCCTGACCGTAAGCACGGGAGAGCGTGGGTACTGCCAATTGCGCGGGTCGGATATGTGGCGCGCGGCTTCGTCTATGCGACGGTCGGGATGCTGGCGCTCATGGCGGTGCTTGGCATTGGCGGCGGCGAGACGACGGACGCGACCGGGGCGATGCAGGCGATCGCTCAGCAGCCGCTGGGACGTGTGGTGCTGGGGGCGGTGTCGCTTGGGCTGCTTGCGTTTGCGCTGTGGCGGCTGGTCGAGACCTTTGCCGATCCGATGAGGCTCGGGCGAAGCTGGCGGGGGCTCATCAAGCGGGCTACGTAC
>SLDI01000096.1:0-5825 GCA_007125385.1 Phycisphaeraceae bacterium
AAGCCCCGCCGCACGACGCGCGGGCCGCGCCCGGCACGCTGCATCGTCAGCAGCATGTTCTGCACGTCGAGCGTCAACGTCGCCGCGCTGCCGAAGACGCTGATCGTCGCCTCGTCCGGCGCGATCGCCAGCGCGACGGTGAGATGGGCGTTGACGCGCGGGGTCTCGAGGCTCATGTGCAGCAGGTCGTCGCCGGGCTCGGGCAGCAGGCCGGTGTGATGGGTGCGGGCGCGCGTGAGCCTGGGCGTGCCGTCCATCAGGGCGGTCGTGAGGTAGATCGGGTGGGGGGCGATGTCCTCGAGCAGGCCGCCGGGCAGCTCGCGCAGCCAGCGCTCGCGCTGCCGGGCCCGCCCGGCGCGCGCCGGGGCGAAGCACCAGCTCGTCTCCACGTGCAGCACGCGGCCGATGCGGCCGGCGGCGATGAGCTGCCGCATGCGCATGAAGCGTTCGTCGAACAGAAGATTGTGCACAACCCCCAGCGTCAGGCGCCGGGCCCGGGCCGCGGCGGCCAGGCGCTGGCAGGCCTCGGGCTCCAGGGCCAGCGGCTTCTCGCAAAGCACGTGCGAGCCGCGCTGAAGCAGCTCCATGACGATCGGCTCATGCGTCGGCGGCGGCGTGACGACGTGCACCACGTCCGGGGGGCATTGGCTGTACAGCGCGTCGATGCTCCGGAAGGCCCCGTCGCGCAGGCCGCAGCCATTCGCCGCGGCGCGGGCGCGATCGATGTCCACGTCCACCACGCCCACCAGACGAACATCCCGCCGCCGGCGCAGCGGCTGAAGGTGATGGACGCTGTTCATGCCGGCCCCGATGACCGCGACGCGCAGGCGACCGTCGTCGCTTGCCCGGGTGGCCCGGCGAAGCGACGCCTCGACGTCGGACTCCGGCCGCCAGCGCGTGTGCGCCGTGAGCTTCGCGCTGTCGTAGTGAACATCACGCGCCCGGTCGCGCAGCTTCGCCACCGATGGCGCGTCCGCCCCCGCCAGGCGCGCCCCCCGGCAGGCGAGCGCCACCAGCGGGATGGGCAGGTAGATCGCCCGCCGACGCACCGCGGCGGCCTCGTTGACCACCGCCAGGTGGCGGGCGCGCGGCAGATGGCCATCGACCACGCTGTACGCCTGCCCCGCGGCCTGCGGCGCGTCGGCCAACGCCAGCAACGCATCGACCACACTGGCCAGGCTCACCAGCGGCAGGCGCTGCCGCGACGAGCCGTAGCCGACGAGCACCGGCCCCAGCGGTGTGCCGAGGTGCTCGAACACCACCTTGCCCGGGCCATGGACCAGCCCGGGCCGGACGACCGTCACCTCCAGGCCGTCGCGCGCCGCCTGCCAGGCGTGTCGCTCGGCTTCGACCTTGCCGCGCACATAGGGCCCGGCGTCCGCGACGGGATCGAGCAGCGGCGTCGCCTCGTCGACGCGCCCGTCCCCGTTCACGCGGTGGACGACGATCGAGCTGACATGCACGAAGCGGCGCACGGCCGCCGCCCGGGCCATCGCCAGCAGCCGGGCCGTGCCCTGGACCGTCACGCGCTGATGCTCCGGCCACGGGCCGCGCGTCGCCGCCGCGAGGTGGAACACCACGTCGATGTCCTCCATCAACCGCGGCGGGACGTCGGGGCCGCCCAGGTCGGCGACGATCGTGCCGGCCTCGGCGGGCAATCGCGCCGCCCGGCCGGTATCACGCACAACCGCGCGCACCCGATCCTCCCGCCCCAGCAGCGCCGCGACAAGCGCCTGGCCGATGAATCCCGTCGCGCCGGTGACAAGGGCATGCATGGTCAAACCTCCGTGCCAGCAGGATCTGATCTAGCCCGGCGACGCCGGCCGCGCCGTGCCGACGCCGGTGATGCAGACGACGGCCCCGGGCATCTGAAACAGCAGCGTCAGCACGGCGATCAGCAGCCCGATCGCCAGCGCCTGCTCGTGGCTCATCAAAGTCGCGCCGAAGAAGTAGACGAAGCCCACCTCGCGCACGCCGAGCCCGGCGATGGACACCGGCAGCATCATCAGCAGGATGATGATGGGCACGTAGATGAGGCAGTAGACCAGCGGCACGTCGATGCCCAGCGCCCAGGCGGCGACGGGCGCGATCCCCACGCGCAACGCCTGGAAGATGACGGCCCACGCGGCCACCTGCGCCAGTACGCCGGCGCGGCCGGCCAGGGCGTGCCCGGCGTCGGCGAATGCCTCGAGCTCGCGGATCAGCCGGCTGCCGGGCCGCGCGCGCGCCCGATCGGCGATCCACGTGCGCCCGCGTCCGTGCATCATTGCCGCGAGTATCAGCAACGTCGCCGCCGCCCCGCCGTACGCCAGCGCGTCGACGGAGCGGGCGACCTGGCCCGGCCCCACGAACGCCAGCGCCACGATCACCATCGCCAGCAGCGCCAGCGTCCCGATCAGGCGATCGAAAATCACCGAGCTCACGGCCACGGCCGCCCGCCCGGTGGCACGGGCCATGGCGAGCATGCGCACCGCCTCGTGGCCGACGATGCCCGGCAGGAAGCCGCCGAGAAACCCGCCGAGCAACGTCGCCTTGAAGGTGATGGCGAAGCCCATCTCCCCGCCCTGGGCGCGCAATAGCAGGTGCCATCGGTACGCCGCCACCACGCGCTCGGCGCTGAACATCGCCAGCAGCGCCGCCAGCCCCGCCACCGACACCCCGCCCAGCACGCGCCAGAGCTGGCCCAGGTCCGCCCACACCATCAGCGCCGCGACCAGACCCACGCTCAGGCTCACGCGGATCGCCAGCCACCAGCGCCGGCGCGGCCGCGGAGCGGACAGCGGTGCCGACGCCGGCTCCACAGGTGTGCCGGTGACCGTCATGTCCCCACTCCCATGGCCGGGCTGTGCAACCGCATCGCCTGGCGGTAGACCTGGCCCATCGCCGCGACGTGGCGCTGCAAGGTGAAGCGCTTGGCGTGCTCGCGGGCGCGGCGGCCGGCGACGGCCTGCCAGAGCGGCCGATGCAGCGCGTCGACGATCGCCTGCGCAAGGCCGTCCACGTCGCCACGCGGCACGAGCCTGCCGGTGCGCCCGTCGTCGACCAGGCTGGCCAGGGCGCCGCTGTCGTAGGCGATCACCGGCTTGCCGCAGGCCATCGCCTCCAGGGCGACGAAGCCGAAACCTTCCTCGCACATCGACGGCACGACGGCGAGGTGGGCGGCGGCGAGCAGCGGAGCCACGTCGTCGCGCTGGCCCAGCCACTGCACAGCCTGATCCACGCCCAGCTCGCGTGCCAGCGCCTCATGCCCCGGCCGCGCATCGCCGTCGCCGATGATCCACACCCGCGCCTCGGGCATGTGGCGCAGCACCGTCGGCATCGCGCGGATGAGCTGATCCTGCCCCTTGCCCGGGATCACCCTGCCCACCATGGCGATCAGCGGGGCCTCGGCCGGCGTGCCCAGCTCATGCCGCGCCGCGGCCGCGGCCTGCGCCGAAACGTGCATGAAGCGCGACAGGTCCAGGCCGTGCACCACCGTGTGGCAGCGATCGGGCGCCACGGCGTACTCGCGGCTGGCGAAGCGCGTCACCGTCTCGCTGACCCCCACCAGCGCCGCCGTGCCGGGCCCGAGCAGGCGCTGCGCCGCCCGCACCGGCCGCGGCATCGCGTTCTGGTCATGCACGTGCACCACGCTGGCAATGCCCCGGCGATGCGCGGCCAAGCGGCCGAACAGGTGCGAGCGGAAACTGTGCAGGTGCACGACATGTGGCTGATGCTCGTCGAGCTGGCGCTCGAACGCCACCGCCGCGCGCGGATCCCACTTGCCAAGCCCGAGGAACTGCACCTCCACGCCCGCTTCCGTCAGCCGCCGCACCGCGCGATGCCACGGGCCCAGAAACACCACCTTCAGCGCGTAGCCGGCGTCCTGCAGCGCCGGCAGGACGTTGAGGAAGTACGTCGTCCCGCCATGCGTCCAGCCGTGGGCGTAGCCGAGGTGGTCCGCCATCACGAACACGCGCACCGTGTCGCGGAATGAGCTGGACCAGGCCTCAGCCATGGGCCGCGTCCTCCTGCTCCGCGACGGCGGGCGCGCCCGCCCCCTCGTCGCCGCGCCGTCGAACCAGGCGCGCCGGCACGCCCGCGACGACCGCGTACGCCTCGACGCCGCGGGTGACCACGGCCCCGGCGGCGACCACGGCGTCGCGACCGACGCGCACGCCGTCCAGCACCGTGGCCTGCGCTCCGAGCCAACTGTTCTGCTCCACGACCACGCCCCCCTTCTGCGTCATCGGGTTCTCGACGATCGGCACGTCGACGCGGTCCAGCCCATGGTTGCCGCCGGCGATCAGGTAGCAATGCCCGGCCACGAGCACGCGATCCTCGAGCACCATCTGCGTCTCGGAGATCAGCGTGCAGTTGCACGAGATGTTGACGCGCCGGCCGAGGCGGATCGTCCCACCCTTGCAACTGACGATGGTGTTGCGGCCGATGATGCTGTCGTCGCCGATGACGATGGCCTGGTCGCCGTCACCCTTGGCGTCGAGCACGACGTTGTCGTCGATGATGACGTTGTCGCCGATGAAGATGCGCTGCGGCTGGCGGATCACGACGTTGCGGCCGATGGTCACGCCCCGGCCGCACCGGCCCCACAACCGGCGGTAAAGCCTGCGCCGCAGCAGGTACCCGGCCGCGCCGGGCCAGGCCTGGGCGATGCCCGTCAGCAGCTCGTAGCGCAGCAGGCCCAGCAGGCTGCGTCGCCCGATCGTCAGCCACATGTACTTGTCCAGCGGCGACAGCGCACCATCGCCCATGACGCGGCGCACCTGCGTCCGCCCGTCGCCCGCCTCACCGCCGTCCGCGGCCGCCGGGCGCCAGCCCGAGGCGAGCCTGCGTCGCGGCGCCGCCAGATGGCCCTGGTCCACGTACCACCGGGCCGTCGCCGCCAGCCCGGCATCCAGCGACCAGTTCGGCTCGTAGCCCAGCCGCTGGCGTATCCTGCCGTTGCTGAACGCCCGCGACTTGATGAAGAACTCGCAGCGGCGCATGTAAAGCGGCGGTGCGATGCCCAGCGGCAGGCAGGCATGCTCGCACAGCCAGCCGGCCGCCAGCAGCGGCGCCACGGGCAGGTGGCGCCGCGGCGCCTTGACGCCCAGCGTCGCCGCGATGCGCGACACCAGGTCGTTGAGCGTCACGTACTCGTCGCCGCAGACGAGGAAAATCTCGCCGCGCGCCGCGTCGTGGTGGGCGCAGAGCACGAAGCCGTCGATCAGGTCGTCGATGTAAGTCAGGTGATACCTCGTCTCGCCGGAGCCGAACATGCGGAACGTGCCGTTGGCGATCGTGCGGAAGAGCTTGAGGAAGCGCAGATCGCCCGGGCCATAGATCCCCGCCGGGCGCACGATGCTCACCGGCTGGCCCTGGCGGATCGCCTCCTGCGCCACGCGCTCGCCCGCGAGCTTGGTGCGCTGGTACACGTCGCCGGGGTTGTAGGGCGCGTTCTCGTCCGCCGGCGCCTCGCTGACGTGCCCATGCACGCCCGCCGTGCTGCAATGCACCACACGCTGCACCGCCCACCGCCGCGCCGCGGCCAGCACGTGCTCGGTGCCACGAACGTGCACGTCGTGATAGAGCTGCGGCTGCGGCACGGCCGTGCGATAGACCGCGGCCAGGTGGTACACGTGGCTGCACCCACGCGTGGCCCGATCCACCGCGGACGCATCAAACACGTCGCCATGAACAAGCTCGACGCCGGCCTGCTCGAGATGCCCGGCCCGGCCCGGGTCCCGCACCAGCGCCCGCACCCGCTCGCCGCGGCGACGCAGCGCCAGCGCCAGCGCGCCGCCCGTAAAGCCGGTCGCACCGGTCACGAGACTTGCCGTCGATTC
>SLDI01000180.1:0-5801 GCA_007125385.1 Phycisphaeraceae bacterium
CTCGCTGCGCTCGCCTGCCCCAGCCTCACACCGGTGGATTTACAGAGAACATGTTGCACTAACAACGTCGCTGGCAAAGCTGGCGGAATGCTTGAACGTTGAGCCCGCCGACCTCCTACGGGAGGTAGCGGAGGAAGATGTCGCTACGGGTCCTCGAATTGCAGCCGACTATATCGTCCGGGACCTTGAGTGTCTTGAGATCAAACGTTCGGGCGGAGTGGTAACGGTGCCGACGCAGGCTTTGCTCGCCGCAGTTGATACGGCGCATTTACTGATAGATGAGGTTTATGGTATCGACTTGGACATTGCCAAAGTTCTTGGTCTCCGAAATCTCAGTGCGTTCTTTGGCGAACTGGTCGCTTCAGCCGTTGTAAAAGCCACAGGAGGGATGTTCCGCCCGAATCCGCATCAGGACGGCTACCCTGACCTGTTACTCATGGACAGAGTTGGACGACAGGCGTGGGAGCGATTGCGGCATCGTCTCAGTGAGAAGGAACCGTTTAGCCCCTTCCCTGGCGGCGGAATTGAGGTTAAGGCCACCTACGGCGCAATACCGAGCCCGGCGAGTTGCCGACAGCGAGGCCTGACCACCGGGCTTACGGTCCGGGCGGCCACCAACGGCGCAGAAACCCCGGCCGCCGCGGCGTCTCGCATCCGGGCTGTGCCGGCGGCCCCCCCTCGTGCCGTCATGGCGACACGGTAGGCGCCGGCGTAGGTTGGGTGGGCGTTGGAGGAGGTGGTGGCGAAGCCACGCGGGTCCAGCTGTGCACCCCCCACGCGAGGCATAACACGATCAGCAGGCATACGGCCATCAACGCAAACCCCACCTTCTCGCGTCGGCGGGAATCCCTGGTGGCCGGCTTCACACCGACCCGTTGCAAATCGGCGCCGCACTCGGGGCAGGTCCAGGATTGCAGGCCCCGCACCGCGTAGCCACACGCACCGCACGTGCCGGTCTCCGTAGCCTCGTCACGTTCCGCGGCCGCACCGGCAGAACCACCGCGGGCGAGCCACCGCAGGAGCCGCCCGGCCACCATGAGCAAGAGCACCAGGATGATCAGCCACGGCACCCTGTGAAGCAGCAGTTCCACCCAGCTTGGATTTGCCGGCATCGGCGAACTCCGTCGCAGCTCGGCCACGCGTAAGCTCATGTCGCGCCGGCACCGGCTCCGCTGCGTAGATTATGCGGCTGCGGCGAGTGCCGCGCCACCTCGTCGATCGTCGCCTTGACACAGCGACCAGCCGGCCGGCTATCCCGCCATCCGAGATCGCGGCGGTGATGCACGAGCTGACCCACAGCCAAGGCACGGTGATCGGCCGGCTGAATTAGGAAGCCACCTACCGCAAGGTGTTGAACCACTACGGCTTCGCCCGCCTCGGGAAGAACGCGCGTCAACACCTTGATACGGCGTGGGCACACTTCTGTCGCATGAATGAATCGTAGATGGCCGACCAGCTGTCGCCTTCCTCCGCAACTTCGAGGCACGACCACCGCCGGCCTTGGCGGGGGCGATAGCACCCAGCCGCTGCCGCAGTCAGCTCCAAGTGTCAACGATGCCAATCAGCACCGCCCGGCTCATGAGGACGATCGGCCTGGCCGTCAGAGGTCAGACCGCTTGGGGCGTCGCGCCACCCTCCACGAAGCCCGGTGTCTACCTGATATCGCTCAGCAGTCAGGCCGATCGCAACGACGCGACGCGACCAGTGGCCCCCGTGTGCGAGCAGGCCGTGGCGCAGTGGCTGGCGCTCGTGCCCGGGCTCGAGTTGGACGGCAAGCTCGGCCCGTCCGTGAACGAGCTCGTCGCCTGTTTGCAGGGCTTCTGGCTGCCCGACGAGAGCATCCTCTACATCGGCAAGGCAACATCACTCACGCAGCGTTTGAACCAGTTCTTCCGACACCGCCTCGGCAATCGCTCCCCCCCACGCCGGCGGCCACTGGATCAAAGCCCTTGCGTGCCTCAATGAACTGCACATCTACTACGGCACATGCCAAAGCGTCGCCGACGCCGAGGCCGCCGAGGCCCGCGCCCTCGATACCTTTGCGGCCCAGGTAAGCCCCGCCAGCCGTGCGGCCCTGGTCGGTGTCAAGGTGCCGATCCCCTTCGCCAATCGGCTCTGGCGCACGCCTGGGCGCTGCGACCCGGTTGTCGCCGGGCCCGTTGCCGCAACTCGCCGGCGTCGTCCTCGCCGCGCGTATCGCCTCGCGGCGCGCCGGCCTGCGGCCAGCCACTCAGCGATCACACGGTCGTAGCGCTGCTGGGCCTGCTCGGTGCCCCACCGGCCACACCACACCTTCCGGCCCTCGAGCACCACGAACGCACGATCAGCGCGTCCGCGCTCCTTCTGGCGTCGCAGTCTCGGCAATTTCGATGTTGTAGCGGTCACGGCTCGCTCCCTTCGGTGGAACGTACCCATGGGTACGTTTTTCCTTGGGGTTTACGGCCGCGCCGTCATCTGGCGGGTAAGCGTAACCGACGCTTTCAGCCTGACTTGTGAAAATGGGCCCGGCTGGATTCGAACCAGCGACCTCACCCTTATCAGGGGTGCGCTCTGACCAACTGAGCTACGAGCCCGCTACGGGCAGGCCAGAGCATAAGCACCGCCCCGGAGAGGGTCAAGACCGCCCCAGCCCTTGCGATCGGCGCAAAACCCCGCAAATCACTGGCAACACCTCATTTGACTTGCCCAACCCCGCCCATGGGGCATAATGCCACCAAGCGGGGTGCGAGCCCCGATTCGGCGGCGGCGTCCCGGCCGCGCCGCAGCCCCTCGGGCAGAGGGAGTAGCTTCAATGCCATTCCGCCCCGCCAGGCGCAGGCCTCGCGCGATACGCCTCGTGACCGCCCTGGCCAGCCTCCTGGCCCTGGCCGCCGCCACCGCCGCGCAGGCCGTCTCCTTCAACCTCGTTTTCGAGTCCGGCTTCCCCGAGCACAAGCAGCAGGCCGTCGCCGCCGGCGCCGAGCTCTGGAGCCAGTGGCTGGTCGATCCCCACGGCTCAACGGTCATCAACGTCGACGTCCGCCTCGCCACGCCGCCGTCCGGCCAGAACTGGGTCGCCAGTGCCAACACCTACTGGCTCTTCGCCAACGACAGCGAGCTGCACATCCCCCGCAGTGCGTGGAAGTACCGCGACGGCGCTTCCAGCTCCCACATGGACGGCATCATCACCTTCAGCGACGAGGTCGATTGGTACACCGGCACCGACGGCCATACCCCCGCCGGCGCTCGCGACATGGCCACCATCATGGCCCACGAGATCGGCCACATGCTCGGCATGGCCGCTTCCTACATCGACAGCTCCGGCCAGTGGGGACGCTTCGCCCGCGGCCAACGCTATCTCCAGGAATACGACACCTTCCTCCGCGACCAGCACGACGACGCCCCCGAGCCCGGATCCGCCGGCTCCTTCGACGTCACCGGCGACGTCACCTTCGCCGGCCCGCACGCCGTCGACGCCTTCGGCCAGCCCGTCCCGATCTACGCCCCCGACCCCTTCCAGCAGGGCTCGAGCCTCAGCCATCCCCACCTGACCGCCCAACGCGCCTTGATGCACTATGCCTCCAGCGTCGGCCGATCGATGCACGGCCTGTATGACTACGAGCGTGGCATGTTCCAGGACCTCCAATGGATCTTCAACGAACCCGCCCAGCTCCACGTCATGCTGCGCAACACCTTCAGCAGCTCCGACTGGACCAGCGCCCACTGGCACAACGGCTCAGCGTGGGACTTCGGCCTGCCGCCGATCGACACCACCGACGTGCATATCCACATGCCCGACGCCCCCGGTGACTACAGCATCAACGTCATCCGCGCCGCCCACGCCGCCAGCCTCGCCATCGCCGGCCACCCCGATGCCCGCGCCCAGCTCGAGATCACCGCCGCCGGTTCGCTCCATGTCGCCGGCGACGTCGTCGTCGCCGACCACGCCCTGGCCGACGCCCATCTGACGCTGCGCGGCTCCGGCGCCGACGGCGGCTCGCTCACCGTCGACGGCGACCTGCACATCGCCGGCGACGCCACCGGCCCCACCGGCGGCAGCGCCACCTTCACCGCCCAGTCCAACACCAGCACCCACGTCGGCGGCACCATGCGCATCCACCATACCGGGCAGGCAGGCTTCATCCGCGGCCAGCTCGTCGCCGACCGCCTCGAGATCAACGCCGGCGAGCTGTTCCTCATCAACGCCGATCTCGACACCAACCTCGACAACGCCGGCAGCCTCTCCGTCTCCGGCGCCACCATCGCCGGCCAATACACGCAGCAACCCGACGCCCGCCTCCTCCTGCCCAGCTTCAACGCCCCCAAGGCCCTGCACGTCACCGGCCAGGCCAGCCTCGCCGGCACGCTCGAGCTCAGCCTCGCCTCCAGCCCCACGCTCGACCAGCCCCTGGCCATTCTCACCGCCGCCAACCTTCTCGGCAGCTTCGACCACACCATCCTCCCCGAGCTCGACGACACCTACCTCGCCCTGCAATACCACGACGACCGCGTTGACCTCGTCGCCGGCCTGCTCGGCGACATGAACGCCGACGGCGCCGTCGACACCGGCGATGTCGCACCCTTCGTCCTCGCCCTGACCGACCCCGACGCCTACGCGTCGACCTACGGCCTCGACCCGACGCTCCCGGGCGACATCAACCGCGACGGCGCCTTCGACACCGGCGACGTCGCACCTTTCGTGCAACTGCTGGTCGGCGCCGGCTCGCAAAGCGCCGTGCCCGAGCCCGCCACCGCCACGCTGATGCTGACGGTGCTGGCCATCGTGATCCGCCGACGACGGCCGGTCCGCTGGCACCGCATGGTTGTCAGTGTCAAATGACGCCGGTCCTGAGCGAGTGCGCGAGCGAAGGGCCGGATCGCCCCGCCGGGTCTATCCGGCACTACCATGTCCCCCCATGGCCCTCGTCAAGCCGCCCGACCAGCTCACGCCGGAGCAGCTGCACGAGCGACGCGAACGCGTCTTCCTCGTGCTCGCCGGCCTGTTCCTCGGCACCCTGGCCATGCTCAACATCCTGGGCATCAGCCGATTCATCGTCTTCGGCTCCATCGGCGAGGTCGACGACTCATGGACCTTCGCCCTCGGCCGGGCCATCGAAGGCACCGACTGGGTCTTCGCCGTGGCCGTCGGCGTCCTGCCCTACCCCATCACCTTCCTCTGCACCGACCTCATTTCCGAGCTCTACGGCCGACGCCGGGCCAACTTCGTGGTCTTCGTCGGCCTGCTGCTCAACGTCTGGGTCATGTTCATCCTCTGGGTCGCCGGCCTGCTGCCGGGCTTCGAGCCCGTCGACCCCGCCACCGGCCAGGTCGCCCTCGACGACGCCGGCCGACCGCCCGTCTTCTTCGAGATCCGCACCCTCGCCTTCGGCGCCGTCACCGCCTCCATGATCGCCTACCTCGTCGCTCAGCTCGTCGACGTCCAGGTCTTCCATCTCTGGAAGCGCCTGACCCGCGGCCGACACCTCTGGCTGCGCAACAACGGCTCGACGCTCGTCAGCCAGCTCGTCGACACCGTCGCCGTCATCCTCATCACCTGGCATCTCGGCGCCTTCGCCGCCCAGCTCGAAGACCGATCCACCTTCCACTTCCTGCTGTCGCTGATCGTCACCGGCTACAGCTTCAAGCTCATCGTCGCCCTGGCGGACACCCTGCCCGCCTACGTCGCGGTGCATTACCTGTCGCGCTTCCTGGCCATCGACCCGCGCGCCGAGCACACGGCCCGGCGTCACCCCGCCCCCTCACGCGCCACCGAGCCCGCCCCGCACCGCGTGCCCTCCAACCGCTGAACGGTGGGGCCAGGC
>SLDI01000489.1:0-5791 GCA_007125385.1 Phycisphaeraceae bacterium
GATCTAGGGGCATCGTGGTGGGTTTCGCTTCGCTCTACCCACCCTACATCAATAGTTCACGGCCTTGAGTGGCACCCGGCGCGTCAGGCCGGCGTCGCTTCCTTGGCGTGCTCGTCGATGAACGCGCGGATAGGGTCCCACTCGCGCCAGATGTCGCGCATGGCCTCGACACCGATGGCCTCGACGTCCACGTGCTGGACGCGGAAGATCGCCGCGTAGCGGATCTCCGGGCCGTAGTTCGGCGCCGCGCCGTGGACGAGATGGTGGTGGGCGAGGACGACGTCGCCGGCCTTGCCGGTGATCTGCACGGGCTCGCGGGGCAGCTCGGCGCTCGGCATGCCCTGGGCGAGGATCGACGGGTCACGCTCGCGGAAGAACTGCTCGAAGAACAGGTGCGAGCCCGGCCAGACGGTGAAGTTGCCCATGTAAGGCTCGGGCAGGTCGTTGAGCAGGCACACCGCCAGCATCGTGAAGCCGCGGCGGAACTCGCCGACGGCCAGGCCGTTGGTCCCCGTGCCGATGCCGTCGAGGTGGCCGCGCGGCGGCTTGGGCTTGCTCGGGTAGCTGGGGAAGCGCAGGGCGATCTGCGCCCGGCCGATCGGCCGCATGTTGCCCTCGCCGAGCAGGGCCTCGGCGGCGAGGCACACGGCCGAGCGGTTGGCCAGGTCCGTCAACGCCGCGTCGCCCTGGATCGACGGGCAGTAGCTCTGGGCCGAGAAGGTCACGAGCTTGTCCGGGTGCATCCCCTCGCTGCCGAGGTTGTGGTGGATCGCCTTGCGCGCCCGGTGGATGAGCAGCTCCGGAATCGCGCCCCTGAGCACGAGGTAGCCGTCCTCGTGCATCGCCTTTTTCTGGTCGTAGGTCAGTTCCATGATGGGCCTCCGCGGCCATTGGTATCGCGGCCGGCGGCGGGCGTCAAGGGCAATGGCCACAGATGAACACGGATGAGGGGGCTTTGCCACGAAGGCGCGAAGGACACGAAGGACCTTTCCTGCCTTCCTGGTTTCCTCATTCACCATCCGTTTCTACTCAGATCCACTCATAAATCGCCCGCATGCGGATCGCCTGGGGGTCGTTCGCCTGGCGCAGGTGCTCGAGCAGGCGGGCCTTGAGCTCGGCCTTGACGTCGGCGCAGGCGGGGTCGTCGACGACGTTGCGCATCTCGTGCGGGTCGTTGACGAGGTCGTAGAGCTCGCAGCGGTCGGTGGTGTTGTACACGTACTTGTGCGTGCGCGTACGCACGGCGCGGTGGGGAAAGTGCAGGCGAACGAGGCTGTCGTAGGTGGTGAACACGGCCTCGTGGCCGGCGGCGCCGGCGTCGCCGGCCATGAGCGGGCGCAGGCTGCGGCCGAAGTCGTGGTCGATCGGCGCCTCGCCCGTGGCGGTGTCGACGAAGGTGCCGAAGAGCTCCTGCACGTAGACCATCTCGGCGCAGGTGTGGCCGCGCGCGACGCCGGGGCCGGCGGCGATCAGGGGCACGCGGTAGATGTCGTCGTAGGAGAACGGGCCCTTGTCGATCTGCTGGTGTCGGCCGAGCATGTCGCCGTGGTCGGAGGCGAAGACGACAAGCGTGTTGTCCCATTGGCCGGCCGCCTCGAGCGCGGCGCGGATCCGGCCGATCTGCTCGTCGATCAGCGTGACGTAGCCGAGGTAGTGGGCGATGTGCGGCTGCCAGGCGCTCCACGGGGCACCATACATGCCCCAGTACTGACTGAAACGGCGCTGGACTTCGGGCTTGCCGTCGAACCGGTCGCCGGCCGAAGGCGGCTCGGGAATGGCGGCCGGGTCGACCATGGTGTCGTACGGCGCGGGGATGACGTGCGGGTTGTGCGGGCCCCAGAAGTTGATCCACGAGAAGAACGGCCGGCCGTCGTGGGCGGTGCGCCTGGCGAAGGCCTGGACCTGGTCGCACGCGCTCGTGCCGAGAAAGTGGGGTATGGAGGCTTCGACGGGCCCGGAGTGCCGGCCGGAGAGCAGCCGGCGGGGCTTGTCGAGGTGGCTGTAGACGGGCTTGTCGATGTGGGGCACGTCCAGGCCTTGCTCGACGAGGTATTCGTAGTAGGGGCCCAGGGCGCGGTGCTGGGCGGGCGATTGCTTTTCGGAGCGGAACAGCCCGCCGGGGTGGCCGTAGCCGGGGAAGTCGTGGCCCTGGAAGCCGTAGGCGCTGGGCATGCGGGCCTCGTCGGCGTGCCACTTGCCGATGTAGCCCAGGCGATAGTCGGCGTCGGCCAGGCGCTGGGCGAGGTGTCGGCCGGGGTCGGCGAGGGTGATCTCGTTGGCCATGTACCCGAAGCGGTGCGGCCACTGCCCGGTGACCAGGGCGGCGCGGCTGGGCGAGCAGATGGCGGCGCAGCAGAAGGCGTGCGTGAAGCGCGTGCCCTCCCGGGCCAGGCGATCAATGTGCGGCGTGTGCACCGGCAGCTCGCCGGCGTGGCCCAGGGCGCTGATGTGGTGCTGGTCGGTGAGGATGAGCACGATGTTCGGCGGCATGACGGCTCCGGGGAAAATAGCCACGAATGAACACGAATGAACGCGAAGAAGCAATGCAGGAAAGGCAGCAAGGCGGAAACCGGGTGGGTGCCACTGAAAGCGGAGTCCGCGGCGCTTGTCCGTGCCATCGACTACGGGCGATCAAGGCACGCACGCCTGGCGGTCATCATTGCCTGCCTTCCCGCCGTGCTCGAGAGCGTAAGATACCCGCCCATGTGCGCAGCGTCACGCGATGCCCCCGTGCTCGTGCTCGCCAGCCGCTCGCCGCGGCGGGGACAGTTGCTGCGCCAGGCGGGCGTGGCGTTTGAGCAGGTGGCTTCGCCCTTTGATGACGCAGGCATGATCGACGCGATGCCGGGCCGCGATGCGCAGGGCCTGGCCACGGAGCTGGCGCTGCGCAAGGCCCGGGCGCTGGCGCGCACGCTCGACGGCCGCCACGTCGTGCTCGGCGCCGACACCTTGTGCGTCGGCGACGACGGCTCGCCGCGGGGCCAGCCGACGTCGCGCGACGCCGCGGAGGCGATGCTCCGCGGCTTCGTCGGCAAGGCGCACGACGTGGTCACCGGCGTGGCGCTGGTGCGCGGCGGCGATGGCGAGGTGCTGGCGTCGTTCGCCGACACGGCGACGGTGCGCTGGGGCGAGGTTGCCGCGGCGCAGATCCAGGCGTATCTCGACAGCGGGGACTGGCGCGGCAAGGCGGGCGGGTACAACCTCTACGAGCGGCAGGCCGCGGGCTGGCCGATCGACGTCCGCGGTGATCCGACGACGGTGGTAGGCCTGCCGATGCGGCGGTTGGAGCGGGTGCTGGCGAGCGTGTGCGTATAAAGCCGGGACCGGTGGTCCCGGGGCAGCGGCGTGCGATCCACGTCAACCACGCCCCCTTGACCGTCGCCGTTGCCTTGGGATGGGTGCCACACAGCATCCCGACAGGGTGCTGTGTGCGAACGTCAATGGTGTTGGGCACACAGCAGCCTTCGGCATGCTGTGTGGCACGCCAAAAGCCCCGTTCGCTCGCCGTCGTGAGAAATCCTCCACTGACGGCTTGTCCGCCAGTGCCTGGGCGAGCCCCGCAGGCGACGTGAATCAAGGCGACGACCGGAACGCGTCGTTGACGTGGAGCATACGCCGCCGCCCCGGGACCACCGGTCCCGGCTTTAAATCTCGCCGAGGACGCGCTGGGCGAGATCCTGGTCGTGGCCGGTCAGGCGCGGGGTGGCGGCCTCGAGCAGCTCGCGGGCGCGGTCGGGCTTGTCGATGTAGCGGGCGTAGATCAGGCCGAGAATGAGCTGGACGTGCTGCCGCTCGTAGTAGCTGGGGTAGTGCTTGAGGAAAAGCTCGTAGGCGGTGGCGGCCTCGTCGTAGCGGGCCTCGGCCATGAGCTGGTTGGCGACGTCGAGCTGCTGATCCTGCCCGAGCACCTGACCGGCGTCGCGTCCGAGCAGGTCGCGGTAGAGGCGGGCGGCCTCGGCGTTGTCGTGATTGGCCAGCGCCGTGCTGATGCGCTGACGCTGGTTCATCAGCGCCTTCTGCTCGTCGGTGAACTCGGCCTTGACAACCTGGCCGGGCTCGCTGGCGCGGGCGCTGTCCCACGGCTGATACCCCGAGCGCGTCAGCCGCTGAAACTGCGCCCGCCGACGCCGCTGCTCGATCAGCGACAGCAGGTCGTAGGGCTCGCGCGCCAGCACGCGCGTCATCAGCAGCAGCATGCCGATGCCGAAGCCCGCGGCGTAGCCCGCCAGGTGGGCCATGTAGGCGACGCCGGGCATGCCGATGAGGTGGAAGATGAGGTCCAGCGTGACGCGGAACAGGATCAGGCCGACGCTCGGCACAGTGAAGACGCCGATGATGATGAACCAGTAGATGATGGTCACGCGGCTGAGCGGAAACAGGGCCAGAAACGCGCCGGTGACCGCGGCGACGGAGCCCGAGGCGCCGAGGACGGGGTTGGCCGCGACCATCATGTGCCCGATCCCGGCGAAGATGCCGCCGCAGATGTAGAACAGCAGATAGCCGACGCGGCCGAAGCGATCCTCCACGCCGTTGCCGAAGACATAGAGGAACACCATGTTGCCCAGCAGATGCAGCCAGTTGCCGTGCAGGAACTGATAGCTGATGAGCTGGTGGTACGCGAAGGGCTCGTCCCTCGGCCAGAGGTAGTACGCCAGCGCGGGCACGAGCTCGAAAAGCTCGGCGAAGCGCTCCTCCCGGACCAGGTGCCAATACTGCTCGGCGGTGGCGATCTGCTGGTAGGTGATGAGGAAGAAGAAGACGTTGGCCCCGATCAGCGCGTAGTTGACCACGGGCGTGCGCTTGAGCTGGCGATCGGTGCGGATGGGGAAGATCATGCGTTGGCGGTTCGGGGTTGGGCGGGGCAGTGGCACCCCACCGCCGCGATCCGGATCGGGGGGCAATCATACTCGCTGGCGCAGCCCCGGGGCGCCGGCCGCGCGCCGGCCGGCTCACCGCCCCGCGGCCTCGACGCGCCACTGGGCGGGGCTGGGGGCGTGCTCGGCAGAGGTGCGGACCATAAACTCGGTCCAGGCGCCGGGGGCGATCTCCTCGCGGCGCTTGGCGCGCCAACTGGCCAGCGGCCAGCCACGCTCGTCCAGGGCGACCACGAGCACGGCGACGCGCTCGACGTGAACGGCCGTGTCGTTGTGAAGGCGAACGCGGACGGCCCGCTCCCGGCCCTGGCCCCGCAGGCCCGCGAACCGGGCGTCGAGGCTTTGGGCGCCCTCGACAGGGGGCTCCGCCGCCAGGCGGGCCCGGGCGTCGGCGGCGCGGCTGGCGAGGTCCGGCGGCAGCGCCAACGCCAGGTGCTGCTCCCCCGCCGGGCCCAGCAACGCCAGCGCCAGGCTCGTGTAGGCCAGCGGCTGGCCCGCCTCGTCGAGCAGGGTCAGCTCCGCGGTGGCGTCGGGAAGCGGCACCTCACGCAGGCGGTCCACCACCACCCGGAGCACCGGCGTGCCGTCGGCCAGGCGGTCGAACTGAAGCGACCCGACGCTGAGCATCTCGGCGGCGCGGGCCTGGGCCTCCGGGTCAGGCCCGGGCTCGGGGTTCTCCGCCCCGCGGTGCCAGGGCTGGTGCCGGCGGGCGAGGATGCTGCCATGCGTCTCCGGCAGCTCGGCCGCGGGCAGGTCGACCAGGCCCGGCGGCGGGCCGGCGTTCGTGTCGCCCCCAAGCAGGTTCCAGAGCGCCAGCCCCAGGCCGAAGAAAACCACCGCCACGCCCGCCGCCGCCAGGCCGAGCATCACCCCCCGGCCGAGGGCGACGGGCCGGCGGGCCGGCGGCGGCGGCGTCC
>SLDI01000362.1:0-5784 GCA_007125385.1 Phycisphaeraceae bacterium
ATCGCTCCGCTCTACCCACCCTACGGTCGAGCCCCGGCCGCAAAGCCCACGGCGTGGCGTGCCACCCGACGCCGTGCACACCGCCAGTGCCAGGCGATGCCGCTAAGCTTGGCCCATGCCCGGCCGGACGACGCTGCACATCGACCCCGCTTTTCGCGACCTGCTGGCCGGGGCCGACCTCGCCGACTTCGACGCCCTGCTCGCCGCCGGCGACGCCGACACGCTGGCCAAGGCCTCGCTGCCGCCGTGGCGACGGCGCGCCCGTCTTCAGCTCGGCGACACCGCCTTGTTCATCAAGACCTACCACCGCCCGCCCCGGGCCGAGCAGGTGCGGGCGCGCCTGCGCGGCCACCGGGCCCTGGCCGCGGTCGAGTGGCACTGGGCCCACCGCCTGCGCGAGCTGGGCATCGCCGCGCCGCAGCCCGTGGCCCTGGGCGTGCGGCGACAGGGGCCGGCCGAGATCGCGAGCCTGCTGGTCACCGCCGCGGTCCAGGGCGAATCCCTGCAGGCCTGGCTGGCCCGGCGCGGCCGGATCGACCGACCCACCCGCCTGGCCGTGACGCGCGAGCTGGCCCGGCTGGTCGGGCGGCTGCATGGGGCGGGCCTCTTCCACCGCGACCTCTACCTCTCGCACATCTTCCTCGGCCCCGGCGGCGAACTGACGCTGCTGGACCTGCACCGCATCCGCCACGCCCGCGTCCTGACGCTGCGCTGGCGCGTCAAGGATCTGGCGGCCCTGCACCACTCCACCCCCGCCCCCGCCGTCGGCCGGGCCGACCGGTTGCGCTTCTTCAAGCTCTACCGTGGCCGCGATCGCCTGACGCGGGCCGACCGCCTGCTGCTGCGCCTCGTCCTGGCCAAGGCCCGCCGCATCGCCCGCCACAGCCGCAAACGTGGGCTGGAACCGGTCGATTGATGACGCACGCTTCTGAATAACCGGAACCCCGGCCGGGCCGTCAAAGAACCGCGAAGGAGCGAAGGAAGGCGAAGCAGCGGAGAGGGAAGCAGAAATTTCCTTCGCTCCCTTCGCCTGTTTCGCGCCTTCGCGGTTACGCAAACAACCGTTATCGGTCGCCCAAGCGATGCCCGCGCGCACCACGGGGCGGTCCGGGGCGTAAAAAAAGGCGAAAAGCGGCGCGCGGGGCTCTTGACGTTCGGCCTCTTTTCTGCTAACTTCGACCAAACATGGGGCCAGGATTCTTTCAAGCCCCCGGCCGACGTTGGCCGAAGCTATCAGCGGCAGGGCCCAAGATGTAGGCCCTGTGCCCGAGGTGACCCCAAGGGAGGCGACTCCAATGGCCAATCCGCTGCTCATGCTCGGCCCCGGCGGCTGCTACACGACCGCGTACCACATCAAGGGCCAGCGCCTCGTGCGCCAGAGCCCGCCGCTGCCCACCCGAGCGACGAGCGCCCGCCCGCCGGCGTGGCGCCGCCCGGTGGTGGGACGCGTCGGCCCCGCTGGCGAGCCCGGCGCTGCGACGCTGGCCCGGCCCAGGGTCATCATTGCCCGGCCCACCCCCGCCTCCCCTACCGTCACAGCCACGGAGTCCGCCCATGAGCCGTCACGCCAATCTCACGCCCAAGCAGTTGCAGATCCTCAGCCGCATCCGCGACCTGCGTCTGACGCGCGGCTATTCGCCGACGATGCAGGAGCTCGCCGACGAGCTCGGCGTCAGCAAGGTCACCGTCTTCGAGCACGTCGAGGCCCTGGTGCGCAAAGGCGCGCTGATCCGCCAGCCCAACAAGGCGCGCTCTTTGGACATTAACCCCGCCTTCGAGCTGCCCAGCGAGCAGCGCCACACCCGCCTGCCGCTGGTCGGGCACATCGCCGCCGGCTCGCCCATCGAGGCCGTCGAGGACCGCGAGCACCTGGACCTCGAGGCCCTGTTCGCCCCGCCCGGCCGGGCCGCCCGCTCACGACAGACCTTCGTCCTGCGCGTCCGCGGCGACTCGATGATCGACGAGCAGATCCGCGACGGCGACTACGTCGTCTGCGAGGCCACCGAGCGGGCACGCAGCGGCCAGACCGTCGTCGCCCTGCTGGACACCGGCGAAGCCACGCTCAAGAAGTACTACAAGGAGCGCAACGGCCGCATCCGACTCCAGCCCGCCAACGACGCCTTCGAGCCCATCTGGGTCGAGCCCGGCCAGATCCAGATCCAGGGCATTCTCATCGGCGTGATCCGGACGTGTTGAGCGCCGACGCGCGCGGAGGGGGATGGAACCACCGATGCATGGTGATGCACACCGATGATGTATGATGATTCGAGGGGGTACGCACCGGATCCCCGCGACGCCCCGCACCCGTAGCACCACGTTTCCACGTGGTGCGATTGGTGTGGGGCGGCGATCCTATCCGTCGCGTAGGTCACCACCTTCATCCACGCGGGGATGCAGGCATCACTCTGCATCATCGGTGTGCATCACGATGCATCGGTGGTTCCGTTCGCGGTCGCTACGCCAGCATCGCCATGATGTCGGCACGGTCGAAGATGGCCACGGCCGTGGCGCGGTCGGCGGCGCCGTAATAGACCCATAGCTCCTGGTCATGCTCGATCATGGCGGTGGGGAAGACGACGTCGTTGACGAAGCCTTCGCGCTCCCACGTCTCGCGGGGGCGCATGACGGGCTCCTGGGCCTGGGCCAGGCAGCGGCGGGGATCGTCGAGGTCCAGCAGCAGCGCGCCGGCCGTATAGACGCCCGGCCCGGGATCGCCCTCGCGGCGCTCGCTGGCGTGGTAGAGGCTCAGCCAGCCGCCGGGCGTGCGGATCGGTGGCGTGCCGCCGCCGATGCGGCTGCGCTCCCAGTGCCGCGTGGCGCCGAGCAGGTGCTCGTGCTGGCCCCAGTGGATCAGGTCCGGGCTGTGGGCGAGCCACATCTCCGGCGGGCGAAGCTGCATCAGCGGCACGGGACGGTACATGGCCACGTACGCCCCGCCGACACGCTCGGGAAACAGCAGCACGTCCTTGTTCTCCGGCGGAAAGATGATGCCGTGACGCTCGAAGCTGACGAAGTCGCGCGTGGACATCAGGCACGTTGAGACGCCGCAGGGCGAGACCCCGACGTAGGTGATGTAGAACGTGTCGCCGATGCGCGTGATGCGCGGGTCCTCAATGCCGTAGGTCTCGTAGCCGGTGGCGGGCAGGATCGTCGGCCCGGTCAGGTCGCTGACGGTTCGCCCGTCGCGCGAGCGCACGACCTTCAGGTGCGAGATGAAGCGCAGCCGCTCGAAGCCCGTGTGCCGGTCGCGGTAGACGCGCGGGTCTTCGTAGGCCAGGTCGTCCATGGGCAGCCAGTCGATCTGCAGGCCGGCGCCCGGCTCGTAGCGCGGCGAAGCCTCGGCGTCGTCGCGGTCGTCGATGACCTGCTCGACGACGCGCACGAGCAGGATCGTCTCGTCGCCGAGCATCGTCACGCCGGGGTTGAACGCGCCCACGACCTTCAGCCGCGGATCGCTCGGGGCGAGATCCTCGGGCCCGAGGATGCGGTGACAGGATCGGCGCATGGGCATGGGCGGACCTTTCGGGCTACGTCAGGGTAAATGGGCGTGCACCTCAGATGTGTAGCAGACGAGCGACGCGGTAACGTGGGTGCCACTGGCGGATTTCTCACGAGAGCGAGCGAACGGTATGTTTGGGGTGCCACACAGCATCGCGCAGCGTGCTGTGTGCCGAACGTGGTCGGGCGCTCGCACACAGCACCCTTCGGGATGCTGTGTGGCACCCGCCAGCTCTTTGAGGTGCGCCCGTGTGCATCGGTGGTTCCATGGCCGGGCCGTCACGCCTGCTGCCCGCTGAGCACGTCGTGGTAGAAGCGGCGCCAGTTGGCGTGGAAGAAGCCGGCCACATCCTGGTCGTCGAAGCCGCGCTCGCGCAGCAGGGGCTCGAGCTTGAGCAGGTCTGCGTAGTCGTTGAGCTCGGCGGGCGTGGCCTCGGCGCCGAAGCCGCCGTCCAGGTCGCTGCCCAGGCCGACGTGCCGCGCCGAGCCGGCGATCTGGCAGACGTGGTCGATGTGCTCGACGAGCTGCGCCAGGCGCACATCGGCGGCGCGCCCGCCGTCGCGCGCCAGCGGGCGGATCATGCCCGCGTACGTCACCACGCCCACGACGCCCTCGCGCTCGATGATCAGCTTGATCTGCTCGTCGGTGAACTGCCGCTGGTTGGGCACCAGCGCCCGGCAGTTGGTGTGGCTGGCGCACAGTCGGCCGGGCCAGGCGTCGACGACCTGGTAGAAGCTCTGGTCGGACAGGTGCGACAGGTCGATCGCCAGGGGCAGCTCGCGCGCCTCGCGCAGCAGCTCGTGGCCGAGCGGCGTCAGCGGCCCGTCCTGCTCGTGGCTGGCGGGATCCGGCGAAGGCGTGCCCGCGGCGTAGCGGCTGTGGCCGTAGTGCGCCAACGCCAGGGCCCGCAACCCCTGGGCGTGCCACTGGTGGATCTGCGCCGGCTCCACGATCGGGTCGGCGCCTTCCATCAGAAGGATGATGCCCGGCTGGGGCGGGTCGGGCGTCGCCGACGCGGGCCCGGCCAGGCTCCGCTGCCCCGGGTGGTCAACGGCACCGGCCTGGACGGTCGTGGCGCCGGCGGCGGCCGGGGTCGCGGGGGTGGCGGGGGCGATGCGCGTGGCTTGCTCGAAGTGCTCGTTCAGCGCGGCGGCGTCGGTGATGATGCGCAGCTCGCGGCGCGCCTCGAGCAGGCGGTAATAGGCGAGCTGGCCCTGTGCCGCCGCGTAAGCCATGCTCGCCTCGGGGTAGTCCAGGTCCATGCGGCCGATGCGGCGGGCCGGGTCGACCCACGGCTTGGTGCGGGCGATCAGCGTCGCGGCCGCCACCGCCACGCCACAGCGGCGCAGCTCCGGCAGGCTCACCGTCGCCACGCCGCGATCGTCCGGGTTCGGCTGCCGCTCCCGTTTGCGCAGCGCGGCGACGGGCAGGGTGACGTCGCGCTCGTACAGCAGCGCGTTCATCGCCAGATCCAGGTGGCCGTCGAACAGCACAGGCATGGTCGGCGGATTCTAGCGGGGCCGGGAGGGGGGTTGCGGGGTCGTAGGGGGCTGTTACAATACGGACTGGTCAGTACCGGCCCCGTCCGGGGACCGTGCATCATGAGTGATTGTCAGGACAAGCGCCGCCGGATCATGCGTGCCGCCGAGCAGTTGTTCACCAGCCGGCGGTATCACGAGATCACCACCGACGACATCGCCCGCGAGGCAAAGGTCGGCAAGGGCACGATTTATCGCATCTTCCAGGACAAGGACGACCTGTTTTTCCAGACCGCGGCCATGGGCTTCGAGGAGCTGTGCCGGCTGCTGGAGCCGTCCAGGTCAAGCCAGGGGCTGGATTTGCGCGATGAGCTGGTGCAGGCGTGCCAGCGCATCGGCGAGTTCTACGCCCATCGCCGGCAGCTCTTTCGGATGATGCAGAGCGAGGAAGGCCGCATGCCCTGGTGCCGCGGCAAGCTGCGCCAGCAGTGGCATGAGCGGCGCCGGGACCTGATCGAGACGGTCGCGGCGATCCTGCGGCGGGGGGCGGACCGGGGCCAGCTCCGCCGCGACGTCGAGGCGACGGCGCTGGCGAGCGTGCTGCTGGCGCTGCTGCGGACGCGCTGGCGCGAGCTCGTCGACGAGCAGGGCGAGCCGGCGCTCAGCTACGAGCAACTGGTGGACCTGTTCCTGCACGGTGCGGGCCCGCCCGCCGACGCGGCGGACCACCCCCCCGACCCCGCCGGCACCGTCACGAGCATCCACGACGCACCATGAGCCCGGGCAGGAGGAGCCTGTTGAAGCGGA
>SLDI01000347.1:0-5773 GCA_007125385.1 Phycisphaeraceae bacterium
CATCGCCGCCGTGCGCCATCGCCTCTTCGCCCCGCCCCCGGAAGCCTGCCCCCTGCTGCCGCCGGAGCTGCGCCAGCGCTTCGCCCCATGATCCAGACGCACGCAACGCCCCGCCCCGGGCACCCACGCAAGCACACCCTGCCGGTTTGACATGGCGCTGCCAGGGGCTATTTTCGTCAGTCGCCCAGCACGGAGGTCGTCGGTCGCCGCCTCTCGCGGTGGTGATGTCTGGAGGGACGTGCTGCACGGTTGTCGCGGGCGCGCCCGGCCGTGTGGTGCGCCCGCCCGCGACGGAGACGACCCTGATGCGAATCCTGCTCACCACCACCAGCTACCAGGACACCCCCGGCGCCCACCACGCCCTGCTCGACGGCTCCGGCCACGAGATCGTCCGCGCGCGCGGACCCCTGCCCGAGGCCGACATGCTCCAGCTCATCGCCGACCACGCCGGGTTCGACGGCCTGCTCAACGGCGACGACGCCATCACCGCCAACGTCATCGACGCCGCCCTCGCCGCCCCCACCCCGCTCAAGGTCATCGCCAAGTACGGCATCGGCCTGGACTCCATCGACGTCGAGCACGCCACGCGAAACAAAATCCCCGTCCTCTTCACCCCAGGCGTCAACCACACCACCGTCGCCGAGCACGCCATCGGCCTGATGATCGCCGCCAGCAAGCACTTCTGGCCCCACATGCGCACCGTCAAGGACGGCCAGTGGAAACGCATCACCGGCAGCGAACTTGCGAACAAGACCCTCGGCGTCCTGGGCATGGGCCGCATCGGCAAGGAGCTCATCAAACGCGCCCGCGCCTTCGACATGCAGGCGGTCGCCTTCGACGTCTACTGGGACGACGACTTCGCCCGCGATTACAACGTCCACCGCTGCCAGGACCCCGAGTCCGTGCTTCGGCAGGCCGACGTCGTCTCCCTGCACATGCCCAGCAACGACGAGACGCGCAGGTTCATCAACCAGCGCCGCATCGCCCTGATGAAGCACGACGCCATCCTCATCAACACCGCCCGCGGCACGCTCATCGACGAGCCCGCCGTCGCCGACGCCTGCAAGGCCGGCCGGCTCAAGGCCTACGCCACCGACGTCCTCGAGCACGAGCCCATCGACGCCCCCCACGTCTTCCAGGACATCGACAACGTCATCGTCACCCCCCACGTCGGCAGCCGCACCTTCGAGAGCGTCGAACGCCAGGCCCTGCGCGCCACGCACAACATCCTGAACTACCTCGCGGGCAAGGAAGACTTCATCCAGGCGAACAAGTTTTAAGACGAGAGAATAGCCACGAATGAACACGAATAAACACCAATAGAAGAGCATGAGCAAGCCAGGAAACCAGGAGAGACAAGGCCCACTTGCCTTCTCTCCTGGCTTCCTGGCTTCCTCATTCGCCTTTTTTTGTGTTCATTCGTGTTCATTCGTGGCTGATCCCACGATCGAGGATTGAAAGCAATGGCAAAGCAGCAGGCGGATATCGGGTTGATCGGGCTCGCGGTCATGGGCCAGAACCTCGTGCTCAACATGGCCGACCACGGCTACACCGTCGCGGTCTACAACCGCACCACTTCCAAGATGACCGACTTCATCGACTACGCCAACGCCAACGAGCCGTCGCACGACCGGCTCGTCGGCTGCGAGACGCTCGAAAACTTCGCCAAAACCCTCAAGCGCCCGCGAAAAATCGTCATCCTCGTCCAGGCCGGCAAGCCCACCGACGCCGTGATCGACGGCCTCGTCCCGCTGCTCGAAAAGGGCGACATCATCATCGACGGCGGCAACGCCCAGTGGACCGACACCATCCGCCGCGAAAAAGACCTCAAGGCCAGGGGCCTGCTCTTCATCGGCACCGGCGTCTCCGGCGGCGAAGTGGGCGCCCGCTTCGGCCCCAGCCTCATGCCCGGCGGCGACCCCGACGCCTGGAAACACCTCGAACCCATCTGGCGCGCCATCGCCGCCAAGGTCGACCCCGACACCGGCAAGCCCATCGAGGACTACGCCCCCGGCAAGCCCATCACGCAAGGCGATCCCTGCACCGCCCACATCGGCCCCGACGGTGCCGGCCACTACGTCAAGATGGTCCACAACGGCATCGAGTACATCGACATGCAGCTCATCTGCGAAGCCTACATGCTCATGAAGCAGCTCCTGGGCATGCGCGCCGACGAGATGAGCGACGTCTTCAGCCACTGGAACGAAGGCGACCTCGACTCCTTCCTCATCCAGATCACCGCCGACATCCTCCAGCAGCGCGACCCCACCGACCCCAGCCGCTTCCTCGTCGACCAGGTCCTCGACACCGCCGGCCAGAAAGGCACGGGCAAGTGGACCTCCGTCAGCGCCCTGGACATGGGCATCCCCGCCAACGCCATCGCCGAGGCCGTCTTCGCCCGCTGCCTCTCCGCCCTCAAGGACGAGCGCGTCGCCGCCGCGAAGGGGCTCCGCGGCCCCGGCGGCGCGTTCAAGGGCGACCGCGCCCAGACCATCGACGCCATCCGCGAAGCCCTCTACTGCTCCAAAATCTGCGCCTACGCCCAGGGCTTCCAGCTCATGCGCGAGGCCCAGAACGAGTACGACTGGACCCTCGACTTCGCCACCATCGCCCGCATCTGGCGCGGCGGCTGCATCATCCGCGCCCGCTTCCTCCAGAAGATCACCGAGGCCTACCAGCGCGACGCCAGCCTCGTCAACCTCATGCTCGACGACTACTTCGCCTCCGCCCTGCACAGCGGCCAGGCCACCTGGCGACGCGTCGTCGCCCTCGCCGCCGAGCACGGCGTGCCCGCCCCCGCGTTCATGAGCGCCCTGGCCTACTTCGACGGCTACCGCAGCGCCGTCCTGCCCGCCAACCTGCTCCAGGCCCAACGCGACTACTTCGGCGCCCACACCTTCGAACGCGTCGACCAGCCCCGCGGCCGCTTCTTCCACGTCGACTGGCCCGAGCCCACCCGACCGCAGCTCGAAGCGTGAGCGTGTAAAGCCGGGACCGGTGGTCCCGGGGCGGCGGCATGTGATGGAACCTCGACGACGCGTCGTGATCGTCGCATCGATGCCCGCCATCCCCGCCGGGTGCTGTGTGTTGCGTCGGCCCACCGGTGATCGCACACAGCAGCCTTCGGCGTCCTGTGTGGCACCCGGCCTTGCCCTGCTGCTTGTGCTGTCGCGGCGCCGCATCAAAACGCCGCCCCCGGTGATCGGCTGCCCGCCAATAAACCGCGCACGGCGACCCTGGCGGCCTGCGTCCGCGGAACCCCGATCCCGGATCCCCGACCCCCGCTCCCCCGTCAACGCGGCAGCCGCAGCTCCGCGCCGACCGGCAGGTTGTCCGGGTCGATCCGCGGGTTCGCGTCGCGGATGTCGCGCCACCGCTGCCCGTCGCCCAGCTCCCGGCTGGCGATCGACCAGAGCGTGTCGCCACGCTGGACCACGTACGTGCCCGACCCGCCGCCCATCTCGCGATCATCCTCGATCGCCACCGGCGCGGTGTCGTTGGCGTAGGCGTAGCCCTCGCCCTCGTCCGCGCCCGCGGGCTCGAACGGCTCCTCGGCGGGCGTCGGCGGCGGAACCGAGCCCAGCTCCGGCCGCGGACCGCGATCCGTCGTGCAACCGGCCACGCCCAGCAACGCCAGGCTCAACGCGCCAGCCAGTATCTGCTTCGTGCTCAACGTCATCACAGGCTCCTCAATGAGTCTCGCTCGACCAGGCGTCCCATGCCCGGGCACCCCGCCCCCTCTTGTATCGCATCGGACAGGCCCCGGCAACGCCTTCACTTTCCGCATCGCCACGACGCGGCAAGGCGGGGGCAAGGCGGGGGCGAGGAGGGGGCGAGGAAGTCAGGGGAGTCGAGGGAGCCGGAGAAGTGCCCCGAATCACTCGTTGCTCCCCATTCCCCGACTCCACTGACTCCCCCGACTCCTCGACTCCCCTCCTATCCCCCCGCCACGTGCAGCCGTTCGCCCAGCGCCTCACGCCACGCCGGGTCGACCCCGTCATCGGTGATGATCGCGTCCAGCTCGTCCAGCGAGCAGACGCGCACCAGGCTCTTGCGCCCGAACTTGCCCGCGTCCATCAGCATCACCCGCCGCGCCGCCTGCCGCATCATCGCCTGCTCCACCTGCGCCATCGTCAGGTTGATGTTGAACGCGTCGTTCCCATACAGCCCGGCCAGCGAAAACAACACCATGTCCGCGTGCAGATCCGCCAAACACCCCGTGGCGATGGGCCCGACGAGCACCCCCGTGCGCGGATAAAGATTCCCCCCGATCACCAGCAGCTCCACCTGCTCGTCGTCGGCGAAGTGGTTGGCGATCGCCAGCGAGTTGGTCACGATCTGCAGCGGCCGGGCCGTGATCTGCCGCGCGGCATAAATCACCGTCGACCCCCCGTCGAGGATCAGCGTCATGTAAGGCTGGACCAGCCCCGCGGCGTAGCGCCCGATCGCCTGCTTCGCGGCAACGTTCTCGTCCATGCGGCTGGCCAGCGCCGGATGCCCCGCCTGCGGCACGCCGTTGGGCTCGCGATACACCGCCCCGCCGTGCGTCCGCTGAACCTGCTGCTGCTCCTCCAGCGACTCCAGGTCCCGCCGCACCGTCGACGTCGACACCCCCAGCTCACGCGCCAGCTCGTCAAGCTGCGCGGTCTTGCGCTGACGCAATATCGCCAGCAGCTTCGCATGTCGCTCAACGATGAGCATGGGCCGCTACGCTTTCGTTAAATAGCCACAGATGCACACGGATGAACACGGATAAAGGCGAATAAGGAAGCCAGGAACCCAGGAAACAAGGCACGACGGGTCTTTGATAAACCGCGAAGAAGCGAAGCAGGCGAAGGGCGCGAAGCACAGCCATTTGGTCTAGGCTCCGTCCGAAAACCGCAGAAGTGGGGGTGCCACGGCTTGTCCCGAAGGGCAAGCCGTGTCTCCGTCGGCCGTCACACGGCTTGCCGCTTCGCGGTCAAGCCGTGCCACCCACTTTTCGGACGGAGCGTAATCTTCTGACCTTCGCGACTTCGCGGTTCTTCGCTCCTTCGCGGTTCATCGAAAATTCACTTCCCCTTCCTGGTTTCCTGGCTTCCTCATTTTCTTATCCGTGTTCATCCGTGTTCATCCGTGGCTACTCCTCCTATCCAAGCTGCTTCCACGTCTCCGCCAGCGCCTTGCCGCTGGCCTGCAACCCCGCCAGCTCGCGCGGCCAGAGCTCCACTTCAATCGTCCGGCCCGCGCCGCCGCGCCCCACCGCCGTGGGAATGCTCAGGCACACGTCGCGAAGGTCATACTGACCCGCCATGCGTGTGCTCACCGGCAGAATCCGACCGCGGTCCAGCGCGATGCTGTGAACCACCTCCGCGATCGACACGCCCACCGCGTAACCCGCCCCGCCCTTGCGCCGGATCACCTCCGCGCCCGAGTTGCGCGTACGCTCGAACAGCCGATTCTGCTCCGCCACCGACAGCAGCTTCACCAGCGGCACGCCCGCGGCCGTCGCGCTCGACCAGATCGGCGTCATGCTGTCGCCATGCTCGCCCAGGATCAGCGCCCGCACCTGCGTCGCCGGCAGGTTCTGCTCAGCCGCGATCAGCGAGTTGAAACGCGCCGTGTCCAGCACCGTCCCCAGCCCGATCACCTGCGGCGAAGGCCAATCCAGATGCTCCACCGCCATGCGCGTCAGAATGTCCACCGGGTTGGACACCACGTGAACGATCGCATCGCGCTTGAGCTTGGCGCTCTTTAGATCGTCGAGGATGGCATTGAAGATCGAAACGTTGCG
>SLDI01000380.1:0-5764 GCA_007125385.1 Phycisphaeraceae bacterium
TCCTTCACCCACAGTGCACACCTCTTATGCCGCAGTTGGAAGTGCCGAAATGCCATCACGCATAGGATAAACGCAACGTGACGTTCATAAAACCCTGAACCTCAACTGGGTGATGCGGGGCGCCCCAGGTGCCATCCGCATGACCCGTGATCAATCGGATTCCAGCTCCGCCAGCATCTGCGCCACCGTCTGCCCGCGCACCGGGTGCACCAGCTCCGGGGCCAGCTCCGCCAGCGGCAGGAGCACGAACGCCCGCTCGTGCAGGCGCGGGTGCGGCACGCGCAGGCCCGGCTCGTCGATGACGCGGTCGTCGTAGAACAGCACATCCAGGTCCAGCACCCGCGGGCCCCAGCGCTGGCGACGGCCCACCGGCTCGCGCCCGATCGCCTGCTCGATCGCCTGCAAGCGCGCGAGCAGGTCGCGCGGCTCCAGCGACGTGTCCAGTTCCGCCACCGCGTTGAGAAACGCGCCCTGCCCCGCCGGCCCGCCGACCGGCGCGGTCTCGTGGGCCCGGCTCAGGCGCACCGGGCCCAGCGCCGCCAGCCCGAGACACGCGTGCTCGATCGCCGCCCGGCGGTCGCCGACGTTGCTGCCGATGGCGATGTAGACGCGCGGCATACGGTGATTCCCGTCACACCCCTGCCGCTGGCGGCTTCGCGAAGCCGCAAGCAACTCCGCTCGTGCCCATCCCCTCCCTGGCAGGACGTCACTGCAACGGCAGGGCCATGTCGAAGCTGACGATCTGCCGCTGATCCCCGCGCTCGCGCACCAGCGGCACGGCGAAGTCGATGGCGAACGGCGCCTGCCCGAGGATCGGCAACTGGATGCGGAACCCGCCGCCGACGCTGACGCGCCAGTCCTTCAGCGCCACGTTGTCGCGCACGGTGCCGAAGTCCGTGAACACCACGCCGTGCAGCGCCCCCATGTGGTTGGGCGCCGGCGGCTCGCCGATCAGCGGGAAGTTGTACTCCAGCGACCCGAGCAGTTGCCAGCGCCCGCCCACGGCCTCGCGGCTGCGCTCGCCCGTGTCGGCGCGAATGCCGCGCGGCCCGACGCCGCGGTACTCGAAGCCGCGCATCGTGCGGTGGCCCCCGGCGTAGAAGCGCTCGAAGACCGGCGCCCGATCCTTCTCGACGATCAACCCCGAGCGCAGGCGCATGCTCAGCACGGTGCGCCGGCCGAAAAAGTCCTCGTCGACGGTCCAGAACTGGCGGTACCCGGCTTCGAGGCGGGTGAAGTGGAAGTCGCCGCCCAGCAACCCGACGCGCTCGACCTCGCCGCTGATGCGCGAGCCTTCGGTGGGGTAGAAGATGCTGTCGGTCGTGTTGCGTGTCAGCGACAGGCCCAGGCCGGTCAACGCGTTGTAGCCCTGGACGTCGAAGACGTCGAGGGGGGCTTCGCTGTCGATGCTGCGGATGCGGATCTCCTGGGCCCGGGGCGTGAGCGAGGCGGACCAGACGTCCCCGAAGTTGTACCCGAAGGACACCGACCCGCCCAGGCGGCGCTCGTCGTAGCGCAGGCGTCGCTGGTCGAGGTAGGCGAAGTCGATGCCGAACGAGACGTCGCGCTCGAGGAGGCTGGGCTCGGCGAAGCTGACGCCATAGCGGCTGAAGTGCGTGCCCGGCTGAAGGTTGATCTGGAAGAACTGCCCGGCGCCGCGGAACGCCTGGCCGGTGAAGAACTCGCGCGCCGATTCCGGGAAGGCGGCGATGTCGAAGTTGCGCTGCGTGAGGCTGATGGCGCCGATCAGCCCGAGGTCGGAGCTGACGCCGGCGCCGATGTTGATCTCGCCGGTGGGCCCCTCGTCGACCTCGATCAGCACGTCGCGCACCGCGTCGCCCGGCTCGCCCAGCAGCGTGATGGAGGCGTCGGTGAACAGTGGGCTCTCGCGCAGGCGGCGCTGCGTCTCGCGCACGCCGGGGCGCTCGAACGGTCGGCCGGGCCTCATGCCCCGCACCTGGCGCAGAATCACCTTCTCCTGCGTCCGCTCGTTGCCGCGCACCGTCACCTCGCCCACCACCGCCGGCACGCCCTCCTCGACGCGCAGCACCAGGTCGACGCGCGCCTCGTCCTCGTGAAACAGCCGCTGCACCTCCACCCACGTCTGCATGTACCCGAGCTGGCCGTAATGATTCTCGATCGCCCGCACCGACGCCGCCACCTGCTGCGCCGAAAACGCATCGCCGCTGCGCAGCGGCATGACGCGGCGCAACTGCTCACCGGTGAACTGCTCGGGCCCCTCGATGCGGATCTCGTCGACGATGTAGCGCGGCCCCTCCTCGATGAGGTACGTCACCACCGCCTCGCGCTGGTCCGGCGACACGCGGATCTCGCGGCCCACCTGCGCGTCGAGGTAGCCGCGGTCCTGGTAGAACTCGCGGATCGCCGCCGCGTCCAGCTCGAGCTGCTCCCGATTCAGCGCCCCGGCGCGGAACACCGGCACGTAGGTGCGCGACTCCGTCTGCGCCAGCAGTTGCCCGTCGCTGAACAGCTCGTTGCCCTGGAACTGGATCGAGCGCACGCGCACGCGCGGGCCCTCGCGCACCTGGTAGAGCAGGATGCCCTGCTCGGCCAGCACGTCCTCGTCGATGTCCACGTCGGTCAGGAAGAACCCCCGCTCGCGGTAGGCATCCGCGATCCGCCGCCGCCCGCGGTCGAGCAGGAACTCGTCCGCCGCGTCGCCCGGGCGCAGCCCGATCGCGTCGATCAGGTAGCGATCCGTCAGCACCCGGTTGCCCACCACCTGCACGTCGGCGATCAGCGGCTGCTCGCTGAGCACATAGGTGAGCACGACCGTATTGTCCGGCTGCGGGCTCAGCTCCGGCACGATGGTGTCGAACCGCCCGAGCTGCGTCAGCCGCACCACGTCCTGCTCGAGCGTGCGCTGGTCGAACGGCTCGCCCACCTCAAGCCGGATCTGGTTGCGCACGAGCTGCTCGGGCACCTGCTCCAGGCCCTGGATGCGGATCTCGGCGATCGGTCGGCCTTCGAACTCGACGCCCTGGCCCGCGGCCGGGATCGCCTGGAGCAGCACCCACAGGGCGGTCAGCAGCGCCAGGCGTGACGGGATGGGCAAGGCGGCGGCTCCAGGGCGGGCAAGCGGAGAGCCGGCAGTGTATTAGAAGCGGTTCGCAGGTGCGAGCGCGGGGCAGGGCTGGAGTTCGGAGACCGGGCCCGGGCTCAGGGTGGCACGCCGGGGGCGGACGGCCGCGGCTGAGAACGCCCCTCCCTGAGCGCGTCCGCGCGTCGAGGGCGGGATCTCCAGGGCGGGTCTAACGGTTGACACACCCGCCGCCGCCCCATACGCTCGCACAGGCCGCCACCGCACCGACGGAGGAACGCCCATGTCCACGCTGCGCACCGCCACGGCAATGCTGAGCCTGCTCGCCTGCACCACCATCACCCTCGCCGACGAGCAGGTCCGCGTCGACCAGCTCAGCCCCGGCGACCAGTTTCAGTTCAGCCACTGGCGCGTCACCGTCACCGACCTGGACATCCTCCCCTACGTCGAGAACGAGTACACCCGGCGCTTCCGCTTCGACAGCTACAACAACCCCAAGCTCCACGAGCTGCGCGAAACGTACAGCCTCGACGAGGTCGTCGCCGACGGCGAAACCGAGTTCGAGCAGCAACTGCTGCTGATGAGCTGGGTCAACGGCCTGTGGCAGCACACCGACCCGTACGAGCGCGGGCTCGGCGGCCTGCGCAACGCCCTGGAGATCCTCGAATACGCCCGCCAGGAGCAGGGCTTCTTCTGCGTCCAGGACGCGGCCGTGCTCACCTCCGCCGCCAGCGCCCTGGGCTGGATCGTCCGCCCCGTCGGCGCGCCAAGCCACTCCTGGCTGGAGGTCTGGTCCAACGAGCACCGCCGATGGGTGCTGCTCGACCCGACGAGCAACTTCTACTTCGAAAAGGACGGCCTGCCGCTGAGCACGTACGAGGCCCAGCGCCACGCCTTGGACGGCGAAGGCGACACGGTCGACCGCATCAACCCCGCCACCGCCACGAGCGAGCCGCGCCGCCGGGCCATGGGTTCGTTCCGCAGCCAGTTCACCATTTTGCCCAACAGCGACTTGATGGACAGCGACATCGAGCACGGCGGGGGCTTCCGCGTCACCGAAGACCAGGCCCACGACCGCGCCACGCGCGAGACGGTCGGCGACCCGGCCAGGGACCTGCACTTTCCCGTCAACCAGGCGGCACTGGAGATCGAGCCCGCGGGCGACGCCCTGGCGGTCCAGATCCGCACGCTCACGCCCAACTTCGACCGCTTCGAGGTGCGCTACGACGACGGGCCCTGGCAGCAGGTCGACGAGCGCTTCGTCTGGGCGATCGATGCCGGCGTCAACCACCTCGAGGCCCGCTCGGTCAACCGCTTTGGCGTCGCCGGGCCCGTCAGCCACGTGACGCTGCGGGCGGCGGACCTGGCCGAGCGCGCCGACGTCGACCGGCTCGCCGGCGGCGAGATCGTGATCCCGGCCACGAGCTTCAGCGGCCAGGGCGGCGGCCGCGTCGCCATCCGACCGCTGCCCGAAGCCGAGCCCACCTACACCCAGTACTGGTACACGCCCGGGCACTGGCTGGCCTGGCCCATCGAGGACGCCGCCGCCGGCGAGTACCGCGTCGAGGTCACCTACGCCGCCCTGTTCGCCACCGAGCGGCGCCTCGAAGTCGCCGGCCAGAATGAGCCGGCCATCGACGCCTTCCGCTTCTCGCCCACCGGCAACTGGAACGCCTTTGAAACGGTCCGCCTGCCCGGCACGGTCCGCCTGGCCGAGGGCTTCAACACGCTGCGCATCACCTGCCTGGATGAGACGAGCCTGCGCCTCAGCGAGATCCGCCTCGTCGGCAACGGCGGCGAGATCGTCCTCGACGGCGCCGCGTTCACCGCCCAGGCCGGCGGCGACGCCAAGCGCAGCGTCAACGCCGAGGCCGGCTACTTCCGCTTTTTCAACGACGAAGGCCACCGCCTGACCTGGCGCTTCGACGCCCCCGCCACGGGTGAGTACGACGTCTACCTGCACTACGCCACGCTCTACAACTCGCCTCGCGAGCTGCGCATCAACGGCGAGGTGGCGATCGCGTCATTCACCATGCCGCTGACGGTCAACTGGCAGACGTGGATGGAGGGCAAGGCCCCCGAGCCGGTGCACATTGAGGCCGGCGAAAACACGCTCAGCCTCACGAGCCTCGGCGGCCGGGGCCTGAACTTGGCGGCGATCCGCCTCGTCGGGCCCGATGGCCGCGAGGTCTACATCCCCGCGGTGGACTTCATCGAGGAAGAAGGTGGCGAGGTCACCACCGTCCGCCCGCCGCGCAACGACACGTTCTACCGCTGGAACGACGAGGGACATTGGCTGCAGTGGGACGTGCACGCCCCGCGTGGCGGCGAGTACGAGATGGTCGTGCGCTACGCCACGCAGGCCCGCTCGCCGCGCGAGGTGCGCATCAACGGCGACGTCGTGCCGGGCCTGGCGTCGGTGACGCTCGAGCCGACGGGCAACTGGCAGCAATGGCGCGAGGCGACGCTGCCGGCGACGGTCACGCTCGAGCCCGGGCGCAACGTCCTGCGCATGACGAGCCTGGGCGGCGCCGGGCTGAACCTCGACGAGATCCGCTTCCAGCCCGTGCGGTAGGGGGGCGAGGGGGGGCCGGGCATCGGGGATCCGGGTTCCCCAGACGGCGCAGCGGCGCGGTCAACGCCCGTCCTGAGCGCAGCAAAGGGCGGGATTTCTTCGTGCGACCGCACTTTGCGGATCCCCGA
>SLDI01000288.1:0-5758 GCA_007125385.1 Phycisphaeraceae bacterium
CGCCACCCCATCCCCCGCCATCCCGGCCCCCCCCGCCAGCGCCAGGGCCACGTCCACGCGCGGCTGAAAGTCCAGGTGGTGGGTGTAGCCGTCGACGGTTTCGAGGCTGCCGCCGAGCCGGCCGGTGACATACAGCACCTCGCCGGGGCGGGCGGTGTCGCGGCGGATCGGGGCGATGCCCGGCGCGGGCGCGGCGATGGCGGTGACGGTGATGAGCATGGGCTGGTCCCACACCGCCACGTCCCCGCCGACCAGCGGGCACGCCAGCGCCTCCGCCGCGTCGCGCAGCGCGTCGTACAGCGCTGCCGCGTGCTCGTAGCCGCGCGGCAGGGCCACCGTCGCCAGGCACGCCACGGGCTTGGCCGCCATCGCCGCGATGTCCGAGACGCTGCGGGCGATCGCCTTGTGGGCGACCCGCGACAGCTCGGTCTGGGCCAGATCCACGTGCACCCCGTCGGCCAACTGATCGACCGTCAGCAGCGCCTCGCCATGATCCAGCCGGACGCCCGCCATGTCGTCGCCGGGCGCGATGGTCACCGACGCCGGCAGGCGATCGTTGGCGCGGTAGATGTGATGCAGCAGCTCGTTCTCACGCACAGCACCGATTGTACGGGCCCGTCGGCACACCCGCGTGCGCCAAACAGCCCCCCATCCGCACCATCAACCCATGCCCCGCCTACGATCGCGCGGAGGCACGCGATGATCCAACCCCAGCCGGCGCCGCCGGTCACCATCCTCGACGGCCTGGATCTGGCGACGCTGCTCGAGCCGGCCGACTGGCCCTGCCTGTCCGTCTACATGCCCACCCACCACCTGCCCACCGAGGCCCAGCACAACCGCATCTGGTTCAAGAACCAGCTCAAGCACATCGAGCACACCCTCGAAGCCGAGCACCGCCCCACGCCCATCCAGCGCCAGCTCCTGCTCGAACCCCTGCACCGCCTCGTCGACGACCGCAGTTTCTGGGACGCCCAGCGCCGGGGCCTGGTCCTGTTCCGCTCGCCCACGCTCTACTGGCTGCGCCGCCTCCCACGCCCCGTCCCCCCCGTCACCGTCGTCGCCCGCTCCTGGCACGTCAAGCCGCTGATCCGCCAGGTCCAGGAGACCAGCCGCTTCCAGGTGCTCTGCGTGAGCCTGCACCGCGTCGCCCTCTACCGTGGCGACCGCCACACGCTCGACGAAGTCCCCCTCCACCAGGACGTGCCCACCTCCATGGCCGCCGCCATCGGCGAGCCCTCGCACGTGACCAAGACCCGCCGCACCATCTACGGCCAGGGCGAAACCGACCCCCGCGACGAGCAGCTCAAACGCTATTTCCGGCGCCTCGACCAGGCCATCCTCGACCACCACTGCCGCGAACGCCTGCCAACCATCCTCGCCGCCCAGCGCCAGTACCACGGCTACTTCCACGACGCCAGCCACAACCCCGACCTGCTCGACGCCGCCGTCGCCGTCGACCCCTTCGCCCGCGAGCTCGACCCCGCCGGCCTGCGCGACCTCGCCTGGCAGATCATCGCCCCGCATCACGCACGCCGCTGCGCCGAGCTCCGCGAGCGTTTCGCCAACGCCCTGGCCCACCACCAGGCCCTGGGCCAGCTCGACACCGTCGCCCGCGAAGCCGTCAAGGCCCGCGTCGACACCCTGCTCGTACGCCACGACTGCCGCGTCGGTGGCCGGCTCGATCCGGACACCGGCCGCATCACGCCCCAGCCCCTCGACGAGCCGGAGATCGACGACGTTGTCGACGACGTCGCCGAGACCGTCCTGCGCACCAGAGGCCGCGTCCACGTCCTGCCCGCCGACGCCATGCCCCCAAACGCCCCCGACATCGCCGCCATCCTCCGCTACTGAACCCCGCACCCCCGCCCGCGCAAATCAAAAATCACGAATCGGAAACCGGAAATTACTGACCTTTGAATGGTCGCTTTCACTGCAGGTCGTGGGGTGCCACGGCTTGTCCCGAAGCTCGTGGGGTGCAGGTCATGGGGTGCCACGGCTTGTCCCGAAGGGCAAGCCGTGCGCTTGCCGATGATCGCACGGCTTGCCGCTTCGCGGTCAAGCCGTGGCACCCCCGATGCGCCGGATCCCGGTGAAGTTGGCCATTCAAAGGTCAATAGAAATCAAGAATCACCCTCCAACAGGTCCCGCAGCGGATCCGCATCCGCCCCGATCGGCCGCGCATACCCCTCCAGCCCATCGATACGCTGCTGCGTCACCGCGTTGTCCTGGAACAGCAGCCCACGATCGGTGCCCGGCTCAACGCGTCGCTTGCCATAGCGTCGCCACCCATCACCCTCGACCGCGTCGTCGTAGCCGTCCGCCTTGAATCGCGCGATCAGCCGCGCCCGCATCGCATCGACGCGGTTGCGATACTGCGGGTTCGCCGCCAGGTCGCGCGTCTCGCGCGGATCGCGCTTGAGGTCGAAGAACCACTCCCGCTCGTCCGCCGCCGAATAGATGTACTTCTCATCCCGCGTCGTCGCCATGTACAGCCCCAGCCCGCCGCACTGGTACTGGCTGTAGACCGCCTCCCGCGCGACGCCGCCGTCCGCCACCGCCGCCAGGTCCGCCCCCTCGTCGCAGACCCGCGCCTCCTCCGCGCCGGCCCCCGCCACTGTCCCCGCCGCCGCAAGCACCGTCGGCCAAACGTCCAGCAGCGACACCGGCCGCTCGCACCGCTGCCCCGCCCGCGCCCTGCCCGGAAACCGCACCAGCATCGGCACCCGCACTGCGGCGTCCAGCATCGACCGCTTGCCCACGCACCCGTAGTCCCCCAGCAGCTCGCCATGATCGCTCGAAAACAGCACCAGCGTGTTGTCCAGCTCATCGCCCAGCGTTGCCAGGATACGCCCCACGTTGTGATCGATGAACGAGATGCACGCGTAGTAGGCCGCCCGGATCGTCCGCATCAGCATCTCGTCGTAGCCGTGGCCCCGGTACTTGTACCGGTTCTGCACGTGGTTCCAGAAGCTTTGAAGCTTCTCGAACCCCTCCGGCCGAAACGGCGCAGCCATCTCCGCCGCGCGGTACAGCTTGTTCCACGGCGTCGGGTTCTCGAAAGGCGGGTGCGGCTTGACGAAGCTCGACCACAGAAAGAACGGCCGACCGCGATCCCGCCGCTCAAGAAAGTCGATCGACCGGTCCGCCACCCAGTGCGTCTCGTGCAGCTCCGCGGGCAACTGCGACACCTGCGGAATGTAGTACATCTCGCTCCGCACCCCGTGGCGGTCGTCCACGTGCGCGTAGCCATGGGCGTCGATGAACTTCCGAAAGTCGTCCGCCCGGCCCATCTCCTCGCTGACGTCGCGCGACGCGAAGCCCCACATCCGCCTCGCCTCGGGCGTGAAGTGCATCTTGCCCACCCCATGCGTCTGGTAACCCCGCTCCGCCAGCTTCTCCATGAAGCTCGGCAGGCCCGGGTCCACCGGGTACCCGTTGTCGAAGCACCCGTTGCGATGCGGCGGCAGGCCCGTGACCATCGACGCCCGCCCCGGCACGCACACCGGCGACGGCGTGTAGCAACGCTCAAACGCCACGCCCTCCCGGCAAAGCCGATCCAGCGCCGGCGTGCGGATCACCGCGTTGCCCAACGCCGCAATCGTGTCGTAACGCTGCTGATCCGTAAAAAGCAGCAGAATGTTCGGACGCCGCTCGGCCATCACATCATCACTCCCTCATGTCGGCCCCACTATAAGCCCTGCCGCACACGCGCACCAACCGGCAACACGAACCCCGGGTGCGTCCTTGTGCCGGTGCCACGGCTTGGCCGCGAAGCGGCAAGCCGTGCGGCAGGCCCAGGACGCACGGCTTGCCCTGCGGGTCAAGCCGTGGCACCCCGCGCGCAACCCCGACGCCACACAGCCGCCGGCCGGGAGGCCGTGCGGCACCCATCGCATTCGCATTCATCTTGAATCGCGCCCCTGCCGCCCCGCCTCCCGTTCGCGCGCCGCCGTCAATCGCTCCAGCACCATCGGGTGGTCCACCTCGAACTGCTCCCCCACCCTCCCCGGCCGCACGAACCGCGTCAACGCGTCGCGATCCGCCTCGACGTGCACGAGCCTGGAATGCTCACGCCGCTCGACCCACCCCGCCAGCTCTCCCGCCTCCACCGCCGCCTCGAAGTGCCCCACCCGCGGCCCAAGCATCACCATGTGCCCGTCACTGACCAGCAGACGAAAAAAGCTGTACCGCGCCTCCTCCCGCGCCTCGCCCCCCAGGCCCAGATTCAGGTAGTACGCCCCCTCGTCATGCGTCAGAACGCCGTCAAACTCATGCATCACGAACCCCGCCTGCTCCTCATCCCACTCCACCCCCGCCAGCCGCAGCTCCCCGCCCTCGAGCTGCATGATGTGCACCACATCGCCCTCCTCCACCCGCCACAGCCCCGTCAGATCCACCTCGCTGTCCGCAGGCAAAGGCCCACCCACCGGCTCACGCGTATGCACGGCATCGCAAGCGCCCAGCATCAACGCCAACACCAGCATCGACAGGCTTCGCATCATCGCGGGTACTCCCGGGTTTACTCCTACTCCTAATCCTAATCCTGATTCCTGATTCCTGATCCCGGTCCCCCAACGCGGCTTGCCGCTTCGCGAGACGGCCGGTCACTCTTGCGCGTCCGCGCGCACCTCCGTCGTGGGGCAAACACCAGGATCAGGAACCAGGACTGAGATCAGGATTAGGATTAAGAGCAGGATTAGGAGTAGGAGCAGAGGACCGAGCCGCGGCGGTCGGCTCCGCGATCGACGCCGCCAGCGCCGCGTAGTCCCGCGCCCCGTTCGAATCCGCCGCGTACGCGAAGATCGACTGCCCGAAGCTCGGCGACTCCGCCAGCTTGATGTTCCGCCGCACCGCCGGCTCATACACCACCGCGTCACGCCAAGGCACCGTCTGCCCGCGGTGGGCCTCGAAGAACTCCGCCAGATCCCGCTTGACCTCCCCCGCCAGCACCGTCTGTCCCTCGTGCATGCACAGCACCACCCCCGCCACCGTCAGCTCCGGGTTGATCCCGTCACGCACCAGCCGCACCGTCTCCAGCAGCTTGCTCAGCCCCTGCAACGCCAGAAAGTGCGCCTGCATCGGCACGATCACCTCCCGCGCCAGCGCCAGCCCGTTGACCGTCAGCAGCCCCAGGCTCGGCGGGCAGTCCAGCAGCACGTAGTCAAACTGGCCCACCACGTCCGCCGTCTTCTCCGCCAGCACCCGCTGCGCCCGACCCTCCGCCGCACGCTCGGCCAGTTCCCCCTCGATCCCCGCCAGGTTCACCTCCGCCGGCAGCAGCCCCAGCCCCTCCTCGACCTGCTGCACCACCTGACCGGCCGACACCTCCTCCTCCGTCATCAGGTCGTAGACGCTCAGCTCCAGCCCATCCGGCTCCACGCCCAGGTGCAGCGTCAGGTGCGCCTGCGGGTCCAGGTCGATCAGCAGCACCCGATGCCCCGCCCGGTGCAGCGCCGCCCCCACGTTCACCGTCGTCGTCGTCTTGCCCACGCCCCCCTTCTGGTTCATCAGCGCAATGATCCGTCCCCCGCCACTGGTATCGCCACCGGCATCGCCGCCGCCCCCGGCGACGTGCGGCCGCGGCGACGCTGACGTGGTGCTTTCAACAGGCCGATCGCTCAAAAGGACGCCTCCATGCGCGGCAGGAGCGTGCGCCGCCCAGTATATCAGCGGCCGGCCCCGCTCCCCCATCGCCCCCTTGCTAACGCCGGACCTGAGCGAGTCCGCGAGCGAAGGTCGGGATCACGCCCTCTTCACA
>SLDI01000650.1:0-5755 GCA_007125385.1 Phycisphaeraceae bacterium
ACCGGCCAGGGGTACGGCCTATTGCCCGGGGCGGGTGGCGTGGCGGCGCAGGGATTCGGCGGCCTGGGGCAGGTGGTCGGCGAGGTCGACGGCGCGGAGGCCGACGCTGCCGTGGGCGGCGGTCCAGAGGTCGGCGGCGAGGCCGTGCAGGTGCGTGGCGAGCGCGGCGGCGTCGAAGGCCGGCATCGACTGGCCGAGGAGGCTGGCGATGACGCCGGTGAGCACGTCGCCCGTGCCGGCGGTGGCCAGCGCCGCGCTGCCGGTGCGGTTGACGTAGAGCCGTCGGCCGTCGGTGACGACGGTGTGCCGGCCCTTGAGCACGACGACGGCCTGGCAGGCGTTGGCCAGCGCGGCGGCGGCGGCGGGGCGCTCGTCCGGGTCGGTGGGGCTGGCGGTGATGCCCAGGCGGCGGGCGAGGCGGGCGAATTCGCCCGGGTGAGGCGTGAGGATGCGCGGGGGCGAGGCCGCGTTTCGGATTTCGGATTGCGGATTTCGGATGGCGGCCTGTGGATCTGATTGGGCGAGGAGGTTCAGCGCGCTGGCGTCGAGGACGATGGGGCGATCGGTGGCGAGCAGGGCGGTGAGCAGCTCGCGGTTGGCGTCGGTCTCCGCCAGGCCGGGGCCCGCGGCGATGACGGCGCGATCGGTGGTGGTGGTGGCGGGGGGGTCGGCGGCGTTGATGCGGGCGAGGTTTGTGGCGGGGTTGTTGGTCAGGGGCAGGCCGGTGGCGCTGGGCTCGATGGTGACGGCGAAGGGGAGGATGGTGCGCGGCACGGCGAGCTTGACCAGGCCGGTGCCGCTGCGCAGGGCGGCGCGGGCGACGAGGGCGGGCGCGCCGATCATGGTGGCGCTGCCCGCGAGGACGATGACGGTTCCGAAGGTGCCCTTGTGGCCGTGGGCGGGGCGGTCGGGCAGGGGCGGCAGGCGGATGACGGGCTCGAGCTCGGGCATGATGGGGAGTGAGGATAGCGTGGGGGGCGTGGCGCGGCGCCGAGGCCAAGGCGGCTGTGCTACGGTCGCGGCCCTTATGCCGGCGGATCGCCCCAGTCGGGCACGTCGAGCACTTCGCCGTCGCGCAGGGCGGACTGGTGGGCGACGACGCCCATGGCCATGTAGCGCACGGCCTGCCAGACGTTGATGGCGGGCTGGCGGTCGTGGGCGATGGCGTCGACGAACTCGTGGACGAGGTAGGCGTGCGAGCCTTCGTGCCCGCCGTAGGCCACCGAGCCGGTGGACGTGTCGCGCCAGGCTTCGGCGACGTCGGGCGGCAGCGGGTCGCGCATCTCGTCGACGCTCAGCTCGCACCGCTCCAGGGCTTTGGCGCTGCCGGGGGTCGTGCGGCCGTTGGTCTTCCAGACGCGGTTGACGAAGCTGCCGCGCGTGCCCAGGACGCGGAAGGTCTCGGGTTTCTCGATGGCCCCGGCGACCTCGCGGAACTCGCAGATGCGCACGGCGGCGCCGTTGCTCATCTGGAACAGGGCGGTCTCGTTGCTGAAGGCGTGGTCGGCGAAGAAAGGGTCCTGGTTGCGGTTGCGGTAGCCGATGGCGCTGACCTTCACAGCATGGGTGTCCATGACGCTGACGGGGCCGCTGGTCGAGTGGGTGGGGTAGTGCATGGGCCCGTCGAGCTGGCCGCGCTGGACGTAGCGCTGCTTGCGGTCGCGCCACTCGCGGCCGGCGGCGCTGTCGAGGCGGCGCTCGTAGACCTGGCGCAGGCTCGTGCCGGCGTCGACGTCGTGGAAGTACTCGCCCTCGGCGTAGACGAAGTCGCCGAAGGCGCCGGCCGCGGCCTGGCGTCGGCAGAACATGGCGTCGGGGTGGTAGTACGTCGTCTCGCCAAGCATGTAGCGCATGCCCGTGCGGCGGCAGGTCTCGACGAGCTTGTCGCACCACTCCAGGATCTCGCGGCCGTCGGGCACGCACAGGATGGGCACCGCGCTGTAGACGTGCTTGCCGGCCTCCATCGCGGCGACGCACTGCCCGGCGTGCAGCCAGGGCTGGGTGATGATGACCAGGGCATCGAGGTCGCTGCGGCAGATGGCCTCGAGCGAGTCGTAGGCGTCGCGCCGGTGGAACTTGTCCCGCGAGGATTCGCGCTCGGCGAAAGCGGCGACGCGCTCCGGCTCACGGTCACACAGGCCGACGCGGTCGACCCGCGGGTGCTTCTTGAACAACTCGGCGAAGGCGCTGCCGAAGGCGCCCAGGCCCACGAGTCCGATGCTGATGCCCATGGCAGGATTGTGACCGGTCGCCGGGCGGGCGTCCAGCGGCGCGGCGGTGGTATGATCGGTGCAGCGCGTCGCGGACATGCCGGAACGGCGGCGCCGACTCGCACACGGCAGCCTTCGGCGTGCTGCCTGGCACCCGGCGCGTCCGGTGCAGGCGTCGCGTGGCACGCGTGGATGTGCGATTGAGGCACGGGCATGGGCGAGCGTGAGCGTGGTGTTGACGGTGTTCCGCCGGTGTCGGTGGCGGCGCTGGGTCGGTCGGTGTTCGACCCGATCTGGGCCGAGCGCGAGCACATCGATGCGCGGAGCGAGCTGGTGCACGTGCTGCGCGGGCAGGTGCGCATCGAGACGCCGCACTACAGCATCGTCGGCGGGGCGGGCGACACGCTCTACACACCGGCGCGGATGCCGCACCGCGACGTGTTCGAGCGCGGCACGGTCTTCGAGGTCTACCTGCTGCAATTCGACTGGGCCCAGGAGGCGTCGGTGCTCGAGCGGCTGACGCCGGCGGAGCTGAGCCGGGCGTCGGCGGGTTCGCGGACGGCGTTTGGCAACGCGTTCGATCAGCTCTACCGCGAGTTCGTGACGGAGCTGCCGTATCAGCGGATGCTGGTGAACCTGCGGGCCGGGCAGATTCTGTACGAGCTTTGCCGGGCCGCGGCGATGCGCAAGCACGCGGCCGACGAAGCCACGGGGCAGGACCGGCGCCGCCGGATCATGCTTGAGGCCTGCCGGCTGATCGACCAGTGGCTGGGCGAGCCGATCGGCCTGGAGGAACTGGCCGAGGCGGTGGGCGTCAGCCCCTACTACCTGTCGCGCGTGTTCAGCCAGGAGCGCGGCTTCACGCTGTCAAGCTACGTGACGCAGAGGCGGATGGAGCAGGCGCAGTGGCGGCTGGCGCAGACGGACGAGCCGATCAAGCAGATCGCCTACGCGGTGGGCTATCGCGACAGCCACTACTTCTCGCGCGTGTTCCGCCGGCACTTCCACGTCTCGCCCAGCGCGTATCGCCGGCAGGTGGGGCGGTGAGGGCGCGCGGGTTGGGAAGTCGCCGTGGTCGCTGATGATCGGGCCGGGGCCCCTGTCGGGCGGGTCGAGCTCAGGGGGTAGGGCGCGTTGTCGCGAAGCGGCAAGCCGCGACAGCTACTGGGCCGGGGCGTCCGCGCGCTGGAGGGTGATGCGCTGGGCGCAGCGGGGGCAGCGCAGCTCGCCGGTGGTGCGGCCGGGGTCCCAGTGCAGCGGGCCGGCGGAGCTGAGCACGGCGGAGGCGGCCCAGACGCAGAAGCCCTCGGGCGTGGTGGGGCCGAAGGCGTACTCGCCGCCGGTGCCCTGGCCGAGCTGGCACCGGGAGCGGGCGCCGGCGAGCTCGGCGACCCAGCAGAGGGGCTGGTCCTCTTGGGGGGCGGCTGGGGCGCGGTTGTCGATGGCGGCGTCGGACGTCGGCGGACCGTGCATGTCCAGAACCAGGACGTCGCGGCAGGCGTCGATGGCCTTGTTGGCCAGCGCGTCGGCGCGGCTGTTTTCCTCGCGGGGGATGTGCTCGATGCTGGCCTCGGGCAGGCGGCCGAACAGGGCCCGGGCGCGGTCGTGCAGGGGCTTGAGGCCCGGGGCCTTGACGCGGTATTGGCCAATGATCTGGCGCACGAGCAGCTCGGAGTCGCTGTAGAAATGCACGCTGTTGGGGCTGAGCTCATGGGCGAGCTCCAGGGCCTTGAGCAGGCTTTGATACTCGGCGACGTTGTTGGTGTTGGCGCCGAGGAAGTAGCCGGCTTCGTGGATGACCTGGCCGCGGTCATCATCACGGATGACCACGCCGGCGCCGGCGGGACCGGGGTTACCCCGCGCGCCGCCGTCGATGTAGATCGTGCAGTTCATGGGTTGTTCCGGTGGGGTTGCCGGCCATGGTAGCCCCGGGCTGGGCGGGCTGCACCACAGCCGGGAGCGATCCCGCCCCGGTTTTGGCCGGGCTCGGGCGTTGGTCCGCGCTGTTGCCAGAGCTGCGGCACGCGGGGGCCGGGGCTGTCAAAACGGCACTTAAAGCCCGGCGGCCGACAGCATAAATGTCTTTAAATACGTCATTTGCGCGATGTGTGGCCGCGCGTGACATGGCACAGCGGTTGCATCTTGGTCTGGTGCCGCCGGACCCGGCGGCCGGGGAGCCGGCCCCCCGACAGCGGCCGGCGGCGTCAAGGCGAGATGGTCTTCGCTCGCAAAGGAGGTTGAGCCATGCTTCCCATGATGACACGACGCGACAACCCGTTCGAACTGCTTCAGCGCGAGATCGACAGGGCCTTTGACCGGGCCTGGAGCGGCCGCGAGGTGGCTCCGACGGCGGCGTACCCGGTGGACATCACCGAGGATGACAACAACATTATCGTCGAGGCGGAGCTGCCGGGGTTCAAGAAGGATGAGATCAACGTGACGATGGAGCAGGGCGTGCTCTCGATCAGCGCCCAGCGCGAGGCCCGCAAGCAGGAGGGCAACGGTGAGCGGCACCTGGCCGAGCGCCAGTTCACCCGCGTCGCCCGCAGCTTCCGCCTGCCGGTGGCGGTCGACGAGGGCAACGTCCAGTGCAGCCTCGACGAGGGCGTGCTGACTGTGACGCTGCCCAAGCGCGAGGAGGTCAAGCCCCGCAAGATCGAGGTCAAGTGACCGCGCAACCCCCATCAGGGGCGACGTGCTGACGACCCGAAAGCCGCGGCCACCCGCGGCTTTTTTTGTGACGCCCGCCCTGAGCGAGTCCGCGAGCGAAGGGCGGGATTGCCGGTGAAGAACACGACCGTGCGCGCGGTGCCGAAGCCGGAGATCCCGCCCTTCGCATGCGCTCAGGGCGGGCGTTAACGGTCCACCCCACCTTGTCACGCGTGGCTCATGCCCTACCCTATTCGTCATGGCGACACTCGAAGAACGGATCGCGCAGTGGGAGAAGATGGCCCGCGAGGTGCCGGACGACATGGCGTTTTTCAGCCTCGGCAGCGCGTATCGCGAGGCGGAGCGCTTCGAGGACGCCGCGGCGGCGTTCGCGCGGGCGATCGAGTTGAACCCGCAGATGTCGCGGGCCTACCAGCTTCGCGGGCAGGTGCTGATCAAGCTCGGCCGCGAGGGTGAGGCGGTGCCGCTGCTTCAGCAGGGCTACGAGATCGCGGCGCAGCGCGGCGATGTGATGCCGCAGCGGGCGATCAAGTCGCTGCTGGAGAAGCTGGGCGCCGCCGTGCCCGAGGTCGCCGAGGCCGAGCAGCCGGCCGCGCCCGAGGCGACCGACGAGAACACCATCATTGATCGCCGGACGGGCCAGCCGCAGCAGCGCCTGGACGATCCGCCCATGCGCGGGCCGGTCGGCCGGTTCATCTACGACCATTTCGGGCAGGAGACCTGGCGGACGTGGATCGCGCAGGGGACGAAGGTGATCAACGAGCTTCGCCTGGACTTCTCCAACCCGCAGCACCAGCAGGTGTACGACCAGTACATGCTCGAGTGGCTGGGGGTCAGCGAGGAGGAGATCGAGGCGTACGAGAAGGAGCGGGAGT
>SLDI01000727.1:0-5739 GCA_007125385.1 Phycisphaeraceae bacterium
ACCTCTTGTGGGACGCGGGGCGCGAGGCGGCCTACCTGTTCGTGACCCACCTGGACCCGCCCGAGGAGCATGAGCAGTCGCGGCTGTGGCTGCACACGCACGACGACCGCCACCTGCCCGTCAAGGCCGTGGCCTGGGACGACCAGGGCATGGCGCGGATGCAGTTGCGCTGGCCCGTGGAGATTCAGGAACTGGCGGGGGCGAGCATCAGCTACGATGAGCAGGAGGACGTGGCGGAGCCGATGCGGCCGGTGCTGCTGGCGCGGATGCGCTGAGCAGCGTCAGCGCCCGCCGCTTCGGCTCCGCCGACAGGTCATCTTCAACGGATGGTGAGGCCAGCCCATGCGCATCACGAGCCCGGCGTTCTCCGACGGCGAACGGATCCCCAAGCCCTACACCGAGGACGGCAACAACATCTCCCCGCCGCTGCGCTTCGCCGACGTGCCGGCGACAGCGGCGGAGTTGGTGCTGATCGTCGACGATCCCGACGCACCGCGTGAAGACCCGTTCGTGCACTGGACGCTCTACAAGATTCCCCCCGGCCTCGACGCCCTGCCGGAAAACGTGCCGCGCGGCGCCGATGAGCTGCGCAACCCCGCCGGGGCGCTGCAGGGCCGCAACAGCTTCTCCAAGCACAACATCGGCTACCGCGGCCCGGCGCCGCCCAAAGGCCACGGACTGCACCACTACCACTTCCGCCTCTACGCGCTCAACCAGCCGCTGGTGCTCGCCCCCGGCGTGGAGCGCGACGCGCTGGACGAGGCGATGCGCGGCCGGGTGGTCGCCTCGGCCGAACTGGTCGGGACGTATCAGCGAAACTGACCGGAAAGTGGGTGCCACGGCTTGACCGCGAAGCGGCAAGCCGTGCGGCGGCCGACGGAGGCACGGCTTGGCCTTCGGGCCAAGCCGTGGCACCCAACGCCGGTGCTCAACGCGCTGTCCTCACAATCTCTCTGGTTGGTCTGAACCCTTCCCGCCAGCCATCCTGGACTCGAACCACGCGATGAACGCCGCGGCGGCGGCCTGGCTGTCGACGATCGCGGTGCCGCCGTGGGCCTCGATCTGGCTGGCGTCGCCGGGCTCGAAGACGCGCACGAGCACGGGCAGGTCGGCCTTGCGCCGGCGGGTGTATTCGAGCATGCGCACGTTGTCGCGAACGCGGCGCATGTTCGAGACGATCGCACTGGCCCGCTCGGCGTCCAGGGCGTCGAGCACCTCGACGTCGGCGCCGTCGCCGCGATAAGCCGGCACCCCGCGGGCGGTCAGTTCGGCGATGATGCCGGCGTCGTCGTCGACGACCACGACCTCGCGGCCGTGGGCCAGCAGCGCGTTGAGCAGCCGCATGCCCTGTCGGCCGCAGCCGAGCATGAGGATGTGGCCGTGTTGCCGCACCCCGGGCCGGGGCAGGCGGCGCCGCCAGCCGGCGCGCATGATGCGCCAGGTGGCGGCGTCGGTGGCCGTGAACGGCGTCAGGATCATCGTGATGACCGTGGTCAGGGCGATGACGCTGACCAGCCCGACGTCCAGGTGCCCCTGGGCCAGCCCCAGCAGGGCGACGATGATCGAGAACTCGGAGCACTGGGCCAGCAGCAGCCCGCCCTCGATGCTGCTGCGCGCGGTCAGACCGACCCGGCGGGCGACCATCGCCACCAGCGGCGGCGTCACGAACAGCACGAGCACGACGAAGCTCGCCAGCAGCAGCAGCTCGTCGAGCCGGGGCAGCGTCAGCAGCCCGCCCAGGGCGACGAAGAAGACGGCGACGAAGAAGTCGGAGATCGACGAGAGCTGGCCGCGCACAATGCCGTGGGTCGGAAAGCCGGACAGCGCGACGCCGGCGATGAAGGCGCCGGCGACCAGCGGCAGGCCCATGAACGTGGCACCGCCGAGGAAGAGGAAGAGCGTGGCGAGGACGACGATGAGCAGGGTCTCGTCGTCGTCCTGGAGTCGCGTGAGGATGGCCGGCCCGACCCAGCGGACGCTGACGACGGCGGCGCCGAGCAGGCCGGCGAGCCCAAGGACGCTGCGGCCGATGGCGGCGGGGTCGGGCTCGTCGAGCCGGCCCAGCGCGGCGATGGCGAGGATCACCAGCAGGTCCTGCAGCAGCAGCACACCGACGACCAGCCGGCCGAAGGGCTCGAAGAACTGCTGGCGCTGCCTCAGGAGGTTGAGCACGACGAGGGTCGAGCTCGAGGCCAGCGCCAGGCCGATGTAGAGCGCGGTCTGCCAGGCCAGCCCCAGGGCGATGACGAGCGCGAAGCCGATGCCCCCGAGGCTGAAGAACTGCACCAGGCCGACGATGATGGCGGCGCGCCCCTGGGCCCCGACGCGTCGAGGGTTGAGCTCGGTGCCCAGGACGAACACCAGCAACGCCAGGCCGAGCATCAGCACGTCCTGGAGCAGTTGGACATCGTCGACGGCCCCGGCCACGCTCAGGCCGACACCCGCGAGCACGAGCAGGGGGATGCTCGGCAGGTGCAGCGCCTTGGCCAGGCCCAGGCCGATCGCCCCGGCGGCGAGGATGAGCATGACGGTGGTCATGGCTCGATCACCCCCGTCTCCACGAGCTTGGCGCTCAGCGCCGCCCGGCCGGCGGTGCGCGAGTCGATCATGTGGTCAACGCCAAGCTGGCGCAGATCCGCCAGCACGGAGCGATCAAAGGCATGGATGGCCACGGGCACGCCGAGCCGCTTGCAGCGGTAGGCGAGGAGGTTGTTCACCTCCTCGATCTGCAGCGCGGACACCGCCAGCCTGGCGTGAGCGACCCGGGCCTGCTCGAAGACCATCGGCTGGTCGACGTCGCCGGTCATCCTCCGGCAGGGCAGCGGCGCGAGCTTGGCCGGGTCGGTGTCGATCGCCAGCACCGCCTCGCCCCGCTCGTGCAGCGCGGTGGCGATGGCCCGGCCTAGGGCGTTCATCCCCACGACCACGACGTGGCCGGCCAGCGGCGGCTCGTGCTCCTCGTCGTCGGCCTGCCTGGCGTTGAACATGCGCAGCAGCCCGAGGCGGCGCACCAGGCCGTAGAGCTGGTGGTTGTAGAGAATCATGTAGGCGCTGATGGCGATCGTGATCAGGCCCACGAGCGTGACCACGGAGACCTCCGCCACCGAGAGCACGCCGGCGGTAAGCCCCACGGCCACGAAGACGAACGACAGCTCGCTGATCTGGCCCATCGCCGAGCCGGCGAGGAATGCCGTGCGCTCACCGTAGCCCCGGCGGGCGATGAGCCAGGTGCAGAAGATGGTGTTGCCCACCAGCACGAACACGCTCAGGGCGAGCACGGCCGGCCAATGAGCGATGGCGGGGGCGATCTGCATCTGCATGCCCACGGCAATGAAGAACACCGCCAGGAAGAAGCTCACCAGCGGGTGCAGCCGTCGGCGCAGCTCGTCGGCGCAGGCGAGCTGGGCCAGGCTCACCCCCGCGAGAAACGCGCCGATCGCCGCGGAGATGCCGACAAACTCGGCGGCGACAGCGAACAGAAACGCCCACGCCAGCGCCCAGATCAGCAGCGTCTGCCCGTTGCGCGCCACCCAGGCAAAAGGCCGCGAAAGGACCCAGCGCGAAGCGGCGAGCGCCCCAAGCAGCAGCAGCGCGCTGCCGCCCAGCGCCACGGCCAGCTTCCAGGCGGTGTCGCCGGCCGTGGCGTCCTCGTCAACCGTCAAGCCCACGACCAGCGTCAGCACAATGATCAGCACCACGTCCTTGACGAGGTTCGCGCCGACGGCGATGTGGCCATAAACCGCGTCCATCTCGCGCTTCTGGTCCAGCAGCTTGACGACCATGACGGTGGAGCTGTTGGTCAGCGCCGCGGCGATGAGCACGGCCGGGAGCAGCGCAAAGCCCAACAGCCACGCCAGTGCGAAGCCGCCGATGCCCGTGAAGGCGGTCTGCCAAAGCCCAACGCGCAGCGACACCCCGCCGACGTCGCGCACCTTGTGCAGGCTCAGCTCAAGCCCCACGAGGAACAGCAGCAGGGCGACGCCGAGGTCGGCGATGACGTTGATGCCCTGGGTGTACGCGATGTCGGCGGCGCGGGCCGGGCCCAGCGGAATGTGCGGCACGATCACGCCCAGCACCAGCCCGGCCAGGATGTAGGCCACGATCGTCGGCATCCGCAGCACGCGCGCCAGCAGCACGACGGCCGCGGCGGCGACGATCATCAGCCCGAGCATTTCCAGCAGGAGCAGGTCAGTCACAGGGCGGTGGCTCGACGCGGGCGGGAGCAGGGCCGAAGGCACGAAGCAGAAAACGTAGATGTTAGAGCGCCCTCAATCATTTTGTGGCAGGTGCCACTTAACGCCGACGACCTTTCCCGTACAAAGCCGGGACCGGTGGTCCCGGGGCGGCGGCTTTGGATCACCAGCGACGCACGATGCCATCGTCGCACGGATCGCCGGCCAGGCCGATGTGTGCCGCGGGCCATCCACGCGGGTTGATCGCCGAACGCCAACGCCCCGGGACCACCGGTCCCGGCTTTATACGTCATACATCGGAGCATTTCTTTCCGGACGGAGCCTAATCCTCCAGCACCACCACGTCCGCCGGCTCGATGCGCACGCGCACGCGCTCGCCGGCGGCGCGCAAGGTCTGCGGGTGCAGCTCGTAGCACGTCAGCGTCGCGGCGGCGTCCGCCGCCAGGTGGTACTGCGCCATCTCGCCGAGGTAGGTCAGATCCCGGCAGGTCGCCTCGATGACGTTGGCGCCCGCAGCAACGCGTGTGCCGGCGCCCACGCCCGTGGGCGCGGCCGGCACAGGCTCGGGGTCAAGAAGCACCAGCGCCTCGGGCCGAATCGAGCAGGTCACGCGCTCGGCTTTGAGCGCGGCGGGATAGCTCGTGGAGCGCAGCGGGCCCAGCGGCGTGTCCAGCGTCAACGCCTCGCCCGAGCGGCCGGCGACCCGGGCATCGAGGAAGTTCGTCTCGCCCAGGAAGTCGGCGACGAAGCGGTTGGCGGGCCGCTCGTAGAGCTCGCGCGGCGGGCCGACCTGCATCAGCCGCCCCTCGTGCATCACCGCGATCCGATCCGCCATCGACAGCGCCTCCTTCTGGTCGTGGGTGACGTACACGGCCGTGATCCCCGTGCGCTTGCAGATCTCGCGGATCTGGCCACGCATCCGCTGGCGGAGCTTGGCGTCGAGGTTGCTCAACGGCTCATCCAGCAGCAGGACGTCGGGTTCGACGACCAGCGCCCGGGCGAGCGCGACGCGCTGCTGCTGCCCGCCGGACAGCGCGTTGGGGCGTCGCTGGGCGTAGTCGGTCATGCGCACCATCTCCAGCGCGGCGTTGACGCGGTCGGCCTTGGCGCTGCCCCGGACCTTGCGCACCTCCAGGCCGAACGCCACGTTCTGCGCGACGGTCATGTGGGGCCAGAGGGCGTAGCCCTGGAAGACCATGCCGGTGTTGCGCTTGTTGGTGGGCAGGTGGGTCACGTCGCGCTCGCCGAAGCGGATGCGCCCGGCGGTGGGATCGATGAACCCGGCCAGGCAGCGCAGGAGCGTCGTCTTGCCGCAGCCGGAGGGCCCGAGCAGGAAGAACAGCTCGCCGGCGTGGATGTCCAGGTCGACGCGGTCGACGGCGACGGTCTGGCCGAAGTGCTTGGACAGGTGCTGGATGTGGATGGGCAGGCCGGCGGTCATGGCTTGGAGGGCGAGGATAGCAGGGTTGGGGGATTGCTGATTGCTGATTGCTGATTTGCGCGAAGCGTGGGTGCAGGGTGGGTAGAGCAAAGCGAAACCCACCAC
>SLDI01000194.1:0-5736 GCA_007125385.1 Phycisphaeraceae bacterium
GGGAACCCACGGAAATCAAGCCGGCGGTAGCGCCGGAACGATGAGGAAATCAGGACCGCCACAAGGCATATCGCGGCCGCCACGCGCCGTTCGGAGTCAGACCATGGCCATGACACAGGACGAAGTCTTCGGCAAGGTGCAGGAGGTCCTCGAGGACGCCCTGGGTGTGGACGAGGATGAGGTCACGCCCGAGGCCAAGCTCGTCGAGGACCTCGGCGCCGAGTCGATCGACTTCCTCGACATTGTCTTCCGGCTCGAGAAGGCCTTCGGCATCAAGATCGAGCAGTCGGAACTGTTCCCCGAAAGCGTGCTCAACGATCCAACGTACGTGCAGGACGGCAAGGTCACCGACGCCGGCATGGCCGAGCTGCGCAGCCGCCTGCCGCACGCCGACCTCAGCGAGTTCGAGCAGTCGCGCGACGTCGAGGACTTCGCCAACGTCTTCACCGTCGACGCCATCGTCAAGTTCGTTCAGAGCAGGCTCGGCGCCGCCGCGGAGTGAGCCACCGCGCCACGCTCGCCCCACCGGGCCGCTCGCGGCTTCGCGAAGCCGCAGGCGGCGTGACTTGCAGCCACAACTCTTATGCGCTGGATCTGGATCGACCGCATCATCGAGCTGGAGCGCGGGCAGCGCTGCGTGACGCTCAAGAACGTCACCGCCGCCGAGGACGTCCTGCACGACCACTTCCCCGCCACCGCCGACCGACCCGCCCTGCCCCTGATGCCCAACACCCTGGTCATCGAGTCCATGGCCCAGACCGCCGGCATCCTCGTCGGCCACGCCCGCGACTTCCAGGAAAAGGTCATCCTCGCCAAGATCACCCGCGCCACCTTCACCGCCTCGCCGCGCCCGGGCTACACGCTCCGCCACACCGCCACGCTCGACCGCATCGACGACAACGGCGCCGCGACCACCGGCCGCACCGAGCTCATCGACCCCGCCACCGGTGACGCCACCGACCTCGCCCACATCGAGCTCATGTTCAGCCACATCGACCACAACCGCGCCGGCCTGGCGTTCCCCGAACACAACTTCGTCTTCACCGATCAGTTCATGTCCTTGATCGACCAGTTCATGGCGAACAACGCACCCTGATGAACATCGTCTAACCGCGAAGAGGCGAAGCTCGCGAAGGCCGCGAAGGGCGACGCCTTCATGCCCCCCTCCCTCCGGGAGGGGCAGGGGGAGGGTGCCTCCGAACGCCTTGCGTGACCGTTTCGCGCATGTCGCGTGGGAGCCGGCGGTGGGGCGTGATGAGGACGCACGGCGGCAGGAGACACCCTCCCCCGGCCCCTCCCGGGGGGAGGGGGTAAAGCCATCCCCCTTCGCCTGCTTCGCTGCTTCGCGGTTTTCATGCAGTACACTGTCCACTTCGTGCTTTGTTCGTGAATCTTGCGCCGTCATGGCGCCGCGGAGTCTGGCATGAGCGTCGGCCGGGTCCATCGCCTGCTGCGATTGATCACCATGCTCCAGAGCGGGCGGGCGCGCACCAGCGCCGATCTCATGGCCGAGCTGGGCATCAGCCGGCGCACGCTCTTTCGCGACCTGAAGATGCTCCAGCAAGCCGGCATCCCCTACTACCACGAGCCGGGCAACGGCTACCGCCTGGCCAGCTCCTTTTTCCTGCCGCCGGTGAGCCTGACCATGCCCGAGGCCCTGGGGCTGATGCTGCTGAGCAAGCTCGCCGCCCAGCAGCGCGATCGCCCCCTGATCGCCCCGGCGCTGTCCGGGCTCTACAAGCTGCTGAGCACCGTGCCCGAGCCGATCCGCTCCGCCGGCGCGGAGATGATGGCCAACGTCTCGCTGAACCACACCGCCCAGCTCCTGCCCACCGAGCGCGAGGCCGACGCCTACCTCCTCCTTCAGCAGTGCGTCGACGAGCAACGCGCCTGCCGCGTCGTCTACCGCTCGCCCGTCGAGCCCGAGCCCATCCGCACGCGCCTGGACCCTTACGCCCTGCACTTCGCCAACCGCGCCTGGTACACGCTCGGGCTCAGCCACGCCCACGACGAGGTGCGCCTCTTCAAGCTCGCCCGCATCGAGCAGATCGAGCTCGCCGGCCGACGCTTCGACCGCCCCAAACGCTTCAGCGTCGCCGACAAGCTCGGCAGCGCCTGGCAGCTCATCCCCGAAGGCCGCGAGCACGACATCGAGCTCGAGTTCTCCGCCCTCGTGGCCATGAACGTCAGCGAGGTCCGCTGGCACCGAAGTCAGCAGCACGAGATCCTGCCCGACGGCCGATGCCGCATGCGCTTCCGCGTCGACGGCCTGGGCGAGATCGCCTGGTGGCTGTGCGGCTACGCCGACCAGGTCAAAATCATCAAGCCCAAGGCCCTGCGCAAACGCGTCCGCGAAATGCTCCAACGCGCCGTGGACAATCACCGCGACTGATCCCTCCCCCGGGTTGCCGCTTCGCGAAGCCGAGCCAAACCGGACAACCTCGCCACGTTCAGGGGGCAGCCATGACCACCTTCGAGCCCGACCCGCTGTTGCACCAGCGCCCGACCGAGCCCGAGCTGACCACCCGGCGCCTGACCCTCGGCCGACCGCTGCCCAAGTACCGCGGCGTCGGCGACATCGTCGGGCAAAGCTTCGTCATGTATGGGCGAATGTTCGGCCTGATCCTCCTGGTTGCGCTGGTCCTGTTCCTGCCGCTGGCGGTGATCGAGGCCGCCCTCCACTCCGTCCTGCTGGCCACACCCGGTGATCCGACGCTGGTGGCCCTGGCCGTCGGCAGCGGCCTGCTCAACCTCGCCCTCACCGCGCTGGCCACACCCGCGTTCATCTACGCCGCCGTTATCGTCCACCGCGAGAACCGCGTCCCGGCCCTGGGCGAGGCCCTGCGCTGGGGTCTGGTCAAATGGCTGCCCAGCCTCGGCTGGTACATCGTCGTCGTGCTGTTGACGCTCATTGGCTGCATCCTTTTCATCATTCCCGGCATGTTCGCCATGGTGCTGCTGTTTCTCGTCCTGCCCGTCGTCGCCATCGAGAACGGCTCCAACGGCGACGCCATGAGCCGCAGCTTCGAGCTGACCCGCGGCTACCGCTGGCCGATCCTCGGCGTCGCGCTGCTCATGGTGCTGATCTATTTCGCCGTCGGCACCGTCATCGGCGGCGTCGGCGGCGTGCTGGAGCTGACCGGCCTCAACGTGGTCACTCCCTTCGCCGAATGGCTCGGCGCCTTCGTCTGGCCACTGATGATCCTCCCCGGCGTCATCACCTACCTGTGCATCCTCGGCGAGCAGAGTCCCCCCGCTCACTGCCTGACCTGCGGCTACAGCTTCGCAGGCAACACCACCGGCCACTGCCCCGAGTGCGGCACACCGCTGCCCCCCGACGCCGACACCAGCCTGCCCGACTGACGCGGCGCGGGCGCGAAACGCTCCAACGCGCCGCGGACAACCACAGCGATTAAACTCTCCCGCGGCTTGCCGCTTCGCGAAACCGCTCGAACCTGGCGCGACGCAGCCGCGCCCACCGCCTCGCGAAGTTGCAAGCGGCTCGACCTCGACGACGCATGCGAAAGGCAACCTCGTGACCCGTCCCAGCCGCATCCTCTACATCGACCTCGACGCCCTGACCCCTTCGCACCTGTCCTGCTACGGCTACCCGCGCCGCACCAGCCCCACCATCGACGCCCTCGCCGCCGACGCCCTGCGCTGCACCAACGTCTACGTCTCCGACGCCCCCTGCCTGCCCTCGCGCACCGCTTTCTACAGCGGGCGGCTCGGCATCCAGACCGGCGTCGTCGGCCACGGCGGCACGGCCGCCCAGCCCAAGATCCAGGGCCGATACCGCGGCTTCCGCGACCACTTCGTCGACCACGGCCTGGCGTTCCGGCTCCAGAAGGCCGGCTACCACACCGCCATGATCTCGCCCTTCGGCCAGCGCCACGGCGCCCACCACTTCTACGCCGGGTTCAACGAGATCCACAACACCGGCCGCTTCGGCATGGAATCCGCCGAGCACGTCCAGCCCGTCGTCGACCGCTGGCTCGACCAGCACGCCGACGAGGACAACTGGTTCCTCCACCTCAACTACTGGGACATCCACACCCCCTACCGCGCCCCGGCGGACTACGGCGAACCCTTCGCCGACGACCCCCTGCCCGACTGGCTCGACGACGACGAACTCATCGCCCGCCACGTGAAAAAGACCGGGCCCTACTCGCCGCTGGACCGCATGATGTTCAAGGACGGCGACACGAAGAACTGGCCCCGCATCCCCGCACGCATCACCGACCGCGCCTCGCTCAAGAAATGGATCGACGGCTACGACACCGCCATCCGCTACGTCGACGACTGCATCCGCGCCATCATCGACAAGCTCAAGGCCGCGGGCGTCTACGACGACACCGCCATCATCATCAGCGCCGACCACGGCGAAAACCAGGGCGAGCTGGGCATCTACGGCGAGCACGGCACCGCCGACCAGGGCACCTGCAACATCCCCATGATCATCAAGTGGCCCGGCGGCGTGCGCGCCCACGTCGACACCGCCCTGCACTACCACCTCGATCTCGCACCGACCATCATCGACCTCGTCGGCGGCGACAAGAGCGAGCTGTGGAGCGGGCGATCATACGCCGACACGGTGCGCTCCGGCGCAGCGCAGGGGCACGAGGACATTGTCATCAGCCAGTGCTGCCACGTCTGCCAGCGCAGCGTGCGCTTCGATCGCTGGCTCTACATCCGCACCTGGCACGACGGCTTCCACCTCTTCCCGCGCGAGATGCTCTTCGACATCGAAAGCGACCCGCACGAGCTGCACGACCTCGCCGGCGAAAAGCCCGACGTCTGCCGCGAGGGCGCCTGGCGGCTGATGCGCTGGCACGACGCGCAGATGCAGATCATGGCCGAGACCGCCTCGGACGTGGTCGACCCCATGTGGACCGTCATCGCCGAGGGCGGCCCCTTCCACGCCCTGCACGACGATCGCAGCCCCCTGCCCGCCTACCTCAAGCGTCTCGAAGAAACCGGCCGCGCCGACGGCGCCCAGGCGCTGCGCGAGAAGTACAACATCACCCCCTAAAGCCGCTCGCGGCTTCGCGAAACCCTCCATGCGCACCCGACGTTACCGCCCCCGTCAATCCGCATACTCCCACACCGTCACCTCAAGCTCCTGCACGCCCCATTGCAGCGCCCGCTCGTGCGTCGGGTACAGCACGTCCAGCCGCTTTCCCTTGATCGCCCCGCCGCGGTCGAGCACCTGCACCGGCTCACCGTCGTGATACCCCGGTACCGACACGATGCTGCCGAACGGCAGCAGCCGCGTGTCCGCCGCGACCAGCCGCATCCCGTTGGTCCACACGCTCATGCCCGAGGCGGTGATGCCGTCGGCCCACTCGCCGCACGACTCGGCGTGCGGGCTGTACGCCGTGACCCGCATGGTCATCGTCTCCACCTTGCGCAGCGGCCGGCCGTCGAACGTCACCGCCTCGACCACCTCCGCCTCCGCTTCCGGCACCGGGGCCGGGGTCGACGCCGGTGTCGCCACCGGTTCGATCTCAACCGCAGGCTCGGGCGCCGACGCGGCCGACACCACCTCCGCCGTGGTTCGCACCATCGTCAGCCCCGTCGCCACGCTCGCCGTCACCACAATCACCGCCGCGGCGGCGCAGAGTCCGCGCACGCCGGCGGCACCGGCCAAACAGCGTCTCATCTTTTCCCTTTCGTCTCTCGACCCGGCCAACGGCCGGGCCCGGTGTCACACCGCCCTCCCTGGCGAGATGCTTA
>SLDI01000692.1:0-5732 GCA_007125385.1 Phycisphaeraceae bacterium
AGCATCGTGGTGGGTTTCGCTTCGCTCTACCCACCCTACATTAGCGCCGCCGCCGAATAGTTCACGCGTTGGGTGCCACTGACAAGCGGAGTCCGCGGAGCTTGTCAGTGCGCCTCGCGTTGAGCGCTGACGAGTTCGAGGCCGTCCCTATCGGGGGAACCGGGAAACGTCGCCGGCTCGCCGGGCGCGAGATGATCGACGCGCCCGCCTGCCCCCGTCCCCGCCCCGTGGACCCGCCCGGAAACAACGCCAGCGCCCCGCGGTGGCGGAACGCTGGCTGATGCCCGTCCATGCTCAGCACCGAGCTTCGCCGGTCACTTGACGTGACAGTTGCGGCAGAAGTCGGAGCTGGTCGGATTCGAGAACTGCCCTTCGCCGGTGTACGTCCACCGCAGGTAGGGCGCCTGGGCGAATCCGGCGTGCACCTCATGGCAGGACGTGCACTGCAACTGGTCGCGGTTGCCGCTGGGCCCGACGCTCAACACGCCGCGCTCCAGCGTCGCCGGGTCCACCAGGGCTCCTTCTGCGGCCGTGTACAGGCTCGTGTCGTAGGTGAACGACACCGGGTGCGAGTCTTCCAGGTGGATGTCGTCGACCGGGCCAACCCCGCCATCGTGGCAGGACATGCACAACATGGTGGCGCCGGCGATCGGGCCGACGTCGTCGGCCAGCATCCCGTCGGTGTCGTAGTTGTACGTCAGCTCGGCGTCGTAGCGGATCGGGTTCCACAGCGGCACCGACCGCTCGCCGGGGAAGTTCGCTTCGTCGTAGGCGTTGTGCGGCACGTGACAACTGTCACAGCCGCGATCCGAGTGGGGCGAGGCGGAAACCACCGGCCCCTGTGTGCCCAACCACACCAGCCCGACGACGGCCGCCGCCAGGGCCAGGTGGGCGGTGAGTCTTGCATATCTCATGCGATTAGCTCCAACGTGGCAGGGGGACGCGGCTGACCTCCGCGTCGGCTCACGCCACACGATGAGCCGAGGATTGACGGCGGCCTTGGCCCAAGGCTTATCCAGGCGGCCCCCGCACACGGTTCGACGACCAGCGTCTCATCAACGGCCCCCTTCGCAGGACGGGCAACGGCAACGCCCGCAGCGGCGCAAGGCGTCACTACACCATCAATGCAAGGGCAATACCAACCCCCGACGACGTCCGCCAGGGCCCCGCATCGTCGGCAATCGCCGCTTTCACGCCCCCGCCCCGCCGCCGCCATGGCGGCGATGGGAGACCACGCTTCGCCGCATTCCCACCGGCTGGAAACGCCCGGGCCCAGGCCATTCCCAACTCTGGGAAGCCCACCACCGAACCGGCCCGATCGTGGGACCACCGCAGCTCATGCGAGCAGCGCCAACGCCCCTGCGACGCCTCAGAGCCCGCATTCGCGGCGCGACCGCTTGCTTGTGCATCTGGCAGCGCGTTTGTGATAGGCAGGGACACGGAGATTTATCCATGCAGCATCGCAGCATCAAGCTCGTCCTGGCCTCGGCCGCCATCTTCGGCGCGATGAGCATGCTCGGCTACGTCGGCGTCCAGCGCGGCTGGGTCTACCTGCTCGAGGTCGACGCCTTCGTCGAACGCACCAGCCTCCACGACCAGCGCGTCCGCATTGCCGGCCTGGTCGCCGAGGACAACCTCGACAGCCGGCCGGCCCACCTCGTCGCCCGCTTCGATCTGCTCGGCGACACCGCCCGCCTGCCCGTGGAGTATCGCGGCGTCGTCCCGCCCATGTTCCACGCCAGCGTCGAGGCCGTGGTCGAAGGCCAGCTCGACGACGCCGGCGTCTTCCAGGCCGATGTGCTCATGACCAAGTGCGCAAGCAAGTATGAGTCGGACGAGCACGCTCAGCCGGCCCACGACTGGTCCGACCTGCCGACGGAGCCGCTGCCATGACGTCCCTTGGGAGCCTTGCACTGACGCTCGCGTTTCTGACCGCCGTCGGCGCCGTCTGCGCGGCCGTCGCCTCGGCCCGGCTGAATCGGCCGCACCTGCTGACGACCGCCGTGCGCCTGCTGACGGGGCATTTCGCCTGCCTGACGGTGGCGTCGTTCGCCTTGCTGGTGCTGCTGGGGCGCAGCGACTTCAGCGTCGCCTACGTCGCCAGCTACACCGAGCACGCCCTGCCGCTGGGCTACAAGCTTTCGGCCTTCTGGGCGGGGCAGGAAGGCAGCATCCTCTTCTGGGCATGGGTGCTCGGGCTGATCACCGTCATCGCCGCCTGGCCGCTGCGCCGCGGCAAGGGCGTCGAGCCCGCGGCCGTGCTCGGCACGCTCGCCGTCATCATGGGCTTCTTCGCGGCCCTGATGATCTTCGCCGCCGACCCGTTCACCACGCTCTCGGTGACGCTTGCCGACGGCAACGGCCTGAACCCCATGCTCCAGCACCCGAGCATGCTCGTGCACCCGCCGCTGACGTTCATCGGCTACGCCGGCTACACCATCCCCTTCGCCCTGCTCATCGGCGCCCTGGTCGCCGGCCGACGCGATCAACAGTGGATCGCCTCGACCCGACGCTGGCTGCTCTTTTCCTGGCTGCTGCTCGGTGCCGGCATCGTCGTTGGCGGGCAATGGGCTTACATGGAGCTGGGCTGGGGCGGCTACTGGGCGTGGGACCCGGTTGAGAACGCCTCGCTGCTGCCCTGGCTCACCGGCACGGCCGTGCTGCACACCGTCATCATGCAGCGCTCCCGCGGCCAGTTCCGCCAGTGGAACGCCTGGCTGATCACCTGGTCCTTCGTCCTGTGCATCTTCGCCACCTACCTGACGCGCAGCGGCGTCGTCCAGTCCGTGCACGCCTTCGGCCAGTCGAACGTGGGCACGTTTTTCCTCAGCTTTCTGCTTGCCAGCCTGGCCGCGGGCGCCGCGCTCATCTTCTGGCGCCGCGATACGCTCAAACCCACGATCCAGACTCTGGATCTGCGGGGCAAGGTGTTTCTCGTCGTCGTCACACTGCTGGTGATCATGACGCTGGCGACAGGTATCGGCACGATCTTTCCGATCCTCAGCGCCCCGTTCGCCGCCGAGCCGATCACCGTCGATCAGCCGTTCTACAACACCGTCGTCGCGCCGCTGATGCTGGTGCTGGTGGGGCTGATGGCGATCGCCCCGCTGCTCAAGGCCGGGCCGCGCGGCTGGGAAAACCTGCTGCGCCGCATCCACGTGCCGGTGATCGCCGCCGCGGTCGCGGCCGTCATCGTCGTCATCCTGGGCTGGGTCAGCCTCTGGTCGATCGCCGTCGCCGCGATCGCCGGCTTCGCCTTCGCCGCGCTCGCCCTGGACCTGGCCGGCCGCTACCGCACCGAGCAGACGCAGCCAACGCCGCGGCCCATGTCGCAGGTGCTCGTCGCCCAGCGCAGCCGCTACGGCGGCATGCTCGCCCACGTCGGCGTCATCCTCATGGCCATCGGCATCGTCGGCTCGAGCGTCTTCAACACCAGCGACACCGTGCAGCTCCGCCCCGGCGAGACGACCACCGTTGCCGATTACACCCTGACGTATCGTCACCTGCACCAGGGTCGCGGGCCCAACCACACGGCCGTGCAGGCCCACATGGACGTCGCCCGTGGCGACCAGCGCTTCACCCTGCACCCGCAGTTGCGCTTCTACGACAAGTCCGACAAGACCCACGCCAAGATCGCCCTGCGCACGCGCCTGGACGAGGATCTGTACATCACCCTCGCCGGCTGGGACGAAGGCGGGCAGGTCGCCAGCTTCCGCGTCACCGTCAACCCCCTCGTGCTCTGGATCTGGATCGGCGGCATCGTATGCGCCCTGGGCTTCGTCTTCGCCTGGCTGCCCTGGCCAAGAACCGTCACTGTCGCCAAGGCCGTGCCCGCACCCGCGGCCACGAGCACACCAACCGCACCCCCCATCGCGGAGCCTTCCCATGCCTGACCACCGCGTCATCGCCACCATGCTCGCTCTCGCCCTCGGCCTGGCCAGCCTCACCAGCCCGGCCCGGGCCTGCGAAAACTGCGAACTGCCCAGCGAGCCCCCGCCCGCGACCGCGATCGGCGCCGCCCCCGCCCCCGGTGCCGGTGCCGCCCCCGCTGCCGCCAATCCCGCTGCCGGTGGCCAGAGCCTGCCCCAGGGGCACCCGCCCATCGAGCAGCACGCCCCGGCCAAGGGCACCGTCGTCGTCCGCGCCGTCCAGGGCACCCCTGACGGCGAACCGATCGGCGGCGAGAAGCTCACCCTCGTGCTCCAGGGTCACGGCCACGGCCACGGCCAGGCGCCGCCCGCGCCCCAGGCCGAGATCCAGACCCAGCTCGACGAGCATGGCATCGCCATGATCGAGGACGTCGAGTTCCGCGGCATCGTCCAGCCTGTCGTCACCATCGAGCACGCTGGTGTCGAATATCGCGCGGTCGGGCCCATGATGAGCGCCCAGCAGCCGGACCAGATCGTCCGCGTCAACGTCTACGACACGACGGACCAGGCGCCGGACTGGAGCGTCTACCTGCGCCATCTCTACCTTCAGCCCACACCCGAGGGCGTGATCGTCGACGAGGTGATGGTGCTGGAGAATCCCGCCGACCGCGCCTGGCGTCGCCTTGCCGATGCCGACAACGCCGCCACCCCCGCCACGCTCGTCCTGCCCCTGCCGGACGGCGCCTGGCACGCCCAGCTCGCTCGCGGGCCCCAGGCCATGGACATCAGCGACGAAGCGCTCAGCCTGCACGGGCCGCTGATCCCCGGCCGCACGGAGATCGGCTTCCGCTACCACCTGCCCCTCAGCAACGACGCCGCCGAGTTGGCTCTGACGGCCCCGGCCGACACGCAGCGCATCATGCTCTTCATCCCGGACGACGGCAGCACCGTCGCCATCGAGGGCTTCGAGCCTGGCCAGACGATGGACAACCAGGGCCAGCGCATCCGCGTCTACACCGCCAGCGATGTCGCCGACGGCACCACCGCCCGCGTGCGCATCACGCCCAACCTCGCCCGGGGCGGCCAACCGGGCCAGCCAATCGAGCTCAGCTCCTCTGCCTCCATGCGCAACAGCGCCATTGGCGGCGGCCTGATCCTGCTCGTGGCCGTGGCCGTGCTGCTTTTCCGCGCCTCGCGATCCTCCAGCCAACCGGCGCCTGCCGCCACCACCGGAGCGGACCGTGATGACGAGTCTGCCCATCCATGACCCCGCCAACCCCGCCCTGGCCGGCGCCGCCGACGACGCAGCGCCCCTGCGCGCCCAGGCCCTGGGCGTGCGGCTCGGCGAGCGGTGCGTCCTGCGCGACGTGAGCCTGTGCCTCGCCCCGCGCCGCATCTGCGCCCTGCTGGGCGCCAACGGCGCCGGCAAGAGCACGCTGCTCGCCGCCGTCGCCACCCTCGTGCCGCTGAGCCACGGCAAGCTCTGGCTCTTCGGCCGGCCGGCCACACGCAACAGCACCGGCCTGCGCGCACGCATCGGGCTCATCGGCCATCAGACCATGCTCTACCGCGACCTGACCGCGCTGGAAAACCTCGTCTTCTTCGGCCGGCTCTATGGCCTAGCCCGTCCCGCCGTGCGCGCCGCGCAACTGCTTCAACGCGTCGGCCTGGCCGACCGCGCCCACGACGCTGTGAAGACCTTCAGCCGCGGCATGGGCCAACGCCTGGCCATCGCCCGCGCACTGATGCACGACCCGCAACTGCTGCTCGCCGACGAGCCCTTCTCGGGACTGGACCTGGCGTCGATCGACATCTGCACCCGCCTGCTCGATGAGCTGCGCCGCGAGGGCAAGGCCATCCTCG
>SLDI01000001.1:0-5723 GCA_007125385.1 Phycisphaeraceae bacterium
ACGCCCCCGCCGAACCCCCGCCCCGGCCCGCGTCCGCCCCCCCAACGCGGCCTGGGTCGTCGTCGCGGGCGTACCGTTGCTTCGGCCTCGATGCCTCGTCGGCCGCGACAGAGTGCACCGCCGGGGCCCGTTGCGCCGATGCTGGGAGACGGTCGCGGTGCACGGAGGCCCACGATGATCCAGGACCTGCTCAACCGCCTCAACGACGTCGTCTGGGGCCCGTTCCTGCTCATCCCGCTGCTGCTGCTGACCGGGCTCTACCTCACGATCGTCCTGCGGGCCATCCAGTTCCACAAGCTCGCCTACGCGCTCTGGCTGGCCCTGATCCGCCGCAAGGAGCATGGGGCCGCCGGCGACATCTCGCACTACCAGGCCCTGACCACCGCCCTGGCGGCCACCATCGGCACGGGCAACATCGCCGGCGTCGCCACCGCCATCACCCTCGGCGGGCCCGGGGCCCTGTTCTGGATGTGGGTCACCGGCCTCGTCGGCATGGCCACCAAGTACGCCGAGGCGTTCCTGGGCGTGAAGTACCGCCGCACCGACGCCCGCGGCGAGCAGAGCGGCGGGCCCATGTTCTACCTCAGCCAGGGCATCGGCGGCCGACTCGGCGCCACGCTGGGCATCAGCTTCGCCATCTTCGCCGCCGTCGCCGCCTTCGGCATCGGCAACATGGTCCAGTCCAACTCCGTCGCCGACGCGGTCGCCACCAGCTTCCACATCCCGCACGTCTGGACCGGGCTCGTGCTCATGCTCGTCGCCGCCGTGGTGATCCTGGGCGGCATCCGCGCCATCGGCCGCTTCACCGCGGCCTTCGTGCCCTTCATGGCCATCGCCTACATCCTCGCCGCCGCCCTGGTGCTCGCGCTGAACATCGACGCCGTGCCCGCCGCCCTGGCCGTCATCTTTCGCGACGCGTTCACCGGCACCAGCGCCACGGGCGGCTTCGCCGGCGTCGCCGTCATCGCCGCGATCCGCTACGGCGTGGCCCGCGGCATCTTCTCCAACGAGTCGGGCCTGGGCACGGGCGGCATCGCCGCCGCCGCGGCGCGGACCACCCACCCCGTGCGCCAGGGCCTGGTCTCCATGACCCAGACCTTCATCGACACGCTCATCGTCGTGACCTTCACGGGCCTGGTGATCATCGTCACCGGCGTCTGGACGCTCGCCGACGTCGACGGCGCGCCGCTGACCGCCCTGGGCTTCGAGCAGGGCCTGCCCGGGCAATGGGGCGGCTATGTCGTCACCATCAGCCTCATGTGCTTCGCCTTCTCCACGCTCCTGGGCTGGGCCTACTACGGCGAGCGGAGCATGGATCGACTGTTCGGCCGCACGGCCGTGACGCCCTATCGCCTCGCGTTCATCGCCGCGATCTATGTCGGCGCGGTGCTCGAGCTGCGGACGGTCTGGACGCTGGCGGACATCATGAACGGGCTCATGGCGCTGCCCAATCTCATCGGGCTGCTGCTGCTTTCGGGCCTGGTGGCGCGCGAGACGCGGGCCTTTTTCGCCAGGCCCGACTGGCGCGATCTCGGCGTCGAGCCGGCGGCGCGCGCCGAGCCCTGGCCGCAAGGCGAGCGCGAGCCGGCCGAGGCGGCCCGCGATGAGCCGTGACCAGCCGGCTTGCCGCTTCGCGAAGAACCGCTGCACCCGCCGCATCAATCAAACATCGAACGTTGCTCGGGCTCGATGCAGCGAGGCCCTTCGTTGCGCGCGTTGTTGACGTACCGGCTCACGGCCGTGAGCTTCATCAGCTCGCTCGGCGGCGGCGTGAGCAGGTTCGCCACCGCCGCCGGATCCTGCACGCCCGGGTCGAGCCAGCGCCCGTAATCATCGGGCCGGATCACCACGGGCATGCGCGGGTGAATGGTCGCCATCGCCTCGTTGGCCCGCGTCGTCAACACCGTGAAGCTTTGCAGCTCCTCGCCCCAGACGTCCCACAGCCCGGCCAGCGCGAACGGCCGCTCGTCCGTCAACTGCACCAGGTACGGCTGTTTGACGCCCCGCCCGCCGTCCGTCTTGCGCCACTCGTAGAACCCGTCCACCGGCACCAGGCAGCGGCGATAGCGCATCGGCCCGCGATAGCTCGCCTTGCCGGCCGCGTCCTCGCTGCGCGCGTTGAACGTCGCGTATGGCGTGCTCGGCTCACGCGACCAGTGCGGGATCAGGCCCCATCGCATCAGCTCGACAACGCGCCCCACATCGGCCACGCGCACCACCGGCGCCGCCATCGTCGGCGCGATGTTGTAGCGTGGCTCGAGGTGCTCGAGCCCGGCCGTCAACTGCGCATCGAACGCCTCGGCGATCTCCCGGCCCGAGCTGTGCAAGGTGTAGCGTCCACACATGACGATGCCCGCGGGTTGTTCGCCCTTGGCCGGTCACCGTTCCGGCGTCTTCCGCGTGATGGTAGCGGGTGCCACTGACAAGGCCGTCTTCGACCTTGTCAGTGTCGAAAAGCATCATGGGTCCGCCCACGGATCGGCACTGACAAGCTCCGCGGACTCCGCTTGTCAGTGCCACCCGGCGCACGCCCACGGCACGCTTCGCCTCAGCCGGCCGTCTCCGCCTCGATCGTCTCCAGCAGCGCCTCGCGCAGCATGCGCGTGACCGCACCGACCTTTCCGTCGCCGATCTCGCGCTTCTCCACCTTCGTCACCGGCAGCACGTGCCAGCTCGAGTTGGTCAGGAACACCTCGTCCGCCTCGAGCAGGTCCTCGACGCTGAGCATGCGCCGCCGCACCGGCACCTGCCGGGCCTCGGCCAGCTCGATCACCGCGGCCCGCGTGATGCCCGGCAGCACGGGCGCCGCCAGCGCCTCGGGTTCCTCCTCGCCGCGCGCGATGGGCGTGTGCAGCGAGCCGTCCTTGACGAGAAAGACGTTGCTCACCGCGCCGCTGGCCAGGTGATGCGTGACGCTGAGCCAGATCGCCTCGCCCGCTCCCGCGGCCGCGGCCTGGCGCAGCGTGCGCAGCCGACCCCAGTACGCCAGCGTCTTGTGGCCGGCCAGTTGATCGAACGGGTTCGCCGCCGGCGGCGCCACCAGCGACATGATGCCCTGCTCGAAATATTGGGGGTCGTAGGCCGTCGGCTCGCTCGGCGCGATCAGCAGCGTCGGCTCGGGGCGCGGCCCGTCGCCGCCGCGCAGCAGCGACAGCGCCCCGGCCGTCAGCGTCAGGCGGAGGCGCGCCCGCTCGAGGCCGTTGTGCGCCACCGTCCGCCGCACCGCCTCGGCCAGCGGCTGCGTCTCGAGCTGCGGTGTGAGCCCCAGCGACCGCGCCGACTCCGCCAGCCGCGCCAGGTGCGCCTCGAGCCGGAACACCCGCCCGTGGTACGCCGCCATCGTCTCGAACAGCCCCACGCCGTGCAGAAGTCCCGCGTCGTCGGCGCGAATGCGCGCCTCGTCGGCGGCGACGAACTGGCCGTTGAGGTAAACGTCCATCCAGTGATCTCTACGCTTGGGCGGAAAACGTCCATCCAGTGATCTCTACGCTTGGGCGGAAAACGTCCGCATCGGGTGGCCCCGGCCGCTTGCCCGCCCGTGTGACGGTGCACCGCCCGGACAATGGCAGACCAGCGGGCGGCGGCGCAGCCTGGCACGTGGCACGTGTCACGTGTCAAAGGTCCAGGTCGATCGGCCCGTCCGGCTGCTGGCGCTGCTCGAGCTCGCGCTGGCGCTCGATCCGGGCGCGCAGCTCGGCGAGGTATCGCAACGCCTCCTGCCGCGCCGCGGCGAAGCGGCGCACGCGCTCGTTCTCGTGCGCCAGCGCCGCCTGCAGCGACGGGTGATCCTCCTCCTGCGCCTGGGCCGTCAGGTGCACCATCCACACGACCGGCTCATCGCTGGCGCGGGCGTGCTCGAGCAGCTCGGCGAACATGGCGCGTCCCTCGTCCGGCCGGCGCACGAACCGATGGACGAACGCCTGCTGCCTCGGCTCCAGCGCCTGGTAGGCGGCGGTCACCGCCTCGGTGATGCGCTGCCGCGGCTCGGGGCCGTCCATCGCCTCAGGCAGCGCCTCGCCCAGGCGCACCAGCGCCGCCATCGCCCGCAGGCGCTGGGCCGTGCCGCCGGTCTCGAGTTGCTCGAGCAACGCCTCGAGCTCGGCTTCGCTCCCGATCCGCTGCGCGGAGATGTTCATCGCCCGCAGCTCGTCCTGGTAGCCCACCGGCCCCGGCGCCAGGCCCCCGCCGACCGTCTGCCGGGCCCCGATCAGCGCCCGCACGCCGTAGGTGATGTTCAACTGCGGATTGGCCGCGCTCATCGCTCCGAAGCTGCTGCGATCCAGCCGCACCGGCACGCTCAACCGCTCGCCCGGCTCGAGCACCAGCCGGCGATGCAGATCCACGACCATCGGCCCCGGCGGGGACATCGGCTGGCCCCCCACCCGCGGCGAGAGCATCAGCACCGCCTGCGTCGGAATGCCCGCGTCCGGCGCCAGCGCGATCGCGAAGCGCGCCGTGTTACGCAGCTCCAGCCGCAACGGGATCGGCTCCAGGTAACCCGTCCGCGCTGCCTCCCCACGCACACGCAGCACCAGCCACGGGCTGCTGCGCAGCGCCGGCTCCCACAGTTGCCGCGAGTCGTTGAGCATCGACTGGTGCAGCGCGCGCGACGCCTCGCCCGGCGACACCTCCCGCCCCGCCTCGCGCAGCCGCCGCGCCGCCAACACCCCGGCCAGGCGCTGCGGCTCGCGGCGGAACACCGCCTCCAGCGCCTCGAGCTGAGCCTCGTCCGAGGCCAGCATCGTCAGCCCCAGCGCCGCGAGCGTGTCCGTCTCGGCCAGCGGCTCAAGGTGCTCGCGGGCCCGCTCCGCCTCGCCCAGGTGCATCGCCGCCAGGCCCAGGCTGCGCCGCACGCGCGCGTCCTCGTGGTCCTGGTCCTCCAGCCAGTCGTCGACGCGCTGAAGCGCGTGGCCGAACAGCGACGCCGTCGACGCCAGGTCCAGTCGGGCCGCGCGTCGCTGGGCGCGCGTCAGTTGCCCTTCGAGCTCCTCGTAGCGTTCGATCATGCGATCCACCCGCCGCGCCAGCACGTCCGGCCGCTGCGTGCTCGCCAGGCGCAGCAGCTCGAAGTCCAGCGGCAGCTCCGCCTCCAGCGGCGAGCCGTCGTCCGGGTCCTGCTCGAAGCGTCCGCTGAGCTGGTCCAGCAGCTCGGTCAGCGCCTCGTCCTCGCCGGCGCCCGCCAGGGCAACCGCCCAGCTCAGGTAGGCCCGTCGGCTCATCGGCCGGGCCGTCAGCCGCTGCGTGACCTCGATCTGCCTCGCCGCCGCGGCGTAGTCCCCGTCGCGCAGCAGCGCCTCGGCCAGCGTCAACCGCCCCAGCGGGTCGGCCGGCGCCCGCCGGACCAGGTTGATCGCCGCAAGCCCGACCTGCCGCGACCCGGTCTCGCGGCGCATCGCCCGGTCAAGCAGCAGCCGCGCCGCCTGCACGTTGTGACGATCCAGCCGCACCGCCGTCGCCAGCAGCTCGCGCATCCGCGCATCGTCGCCGAGCTCGAACGCCAGCGCCGCCGCGTGCGAGGCGATGCGCGAGCGCACCGTGTCGGGATGCTCGGCTTCGAGCAACTGCTCCAGCCGCTCTAGCCGCCCCTCGATCCCCGCCGGCACGTCCTGCTCGGCCTCGGCCAGCGCCAGCGCCGTCGCCGCCACGTCGTCGTCCGGCCGCAGCCGCGTGTACCGCCGCAGCGCCTCGAGGCGCGCCGCCTCGTCCTGCATCGCCGTCGCCAG
>SLDI01000525.1:0-5720 GCA_007125385.1 Phycisphaeraceae bacterium
CCCCCATGCCGGTTCGACCGCGTCCTGACCCGCGCCCCCTGCTCACCCCCCGCCACGCCCTGCTCTCCGCCGCCCGTCGCCTCGTCATGATCCTCGATCGCCTCGACCACGTCGAGCGAGCGATCCTCCGGCTCGCCGTTGCTGGCCTCGAACACGTCGTTGTTCTCGCTGCCGCGCGCGCTGGCCACGGCGAAGCCCGCGCCATACTCCACGCCCAGCACGGCCGGCAGCGAGAACATCGCCTTGCCCAGGTCGGCCTTGAGCTTGTCGAACACCGGCTCGCCCCAGCCCGCCGGCACGCCCGTGGCGACCAGCTCCGCCACCCCGCCGATCGAGTCGCGCTCACCGCGCACCTGCTCGATCAGCTCGATCATCCGCTCCGCCGCGGCCGGGTCGGGGCAGCGCACGGGCGTGGCCTCGACCGCTTCGAGCGTCACCGCCGCCGGGTCCGCCACGTCCGCGACGATCTGGCCCACCTGCCTGACGTAGCCGACGATCCGCACGCCCGCGCCGGCCAGCAGCTTCTTCGCCACCGCCCCGGCCGCGACGCGCGCCGTTGTCTCCCGCGCACTGGAGCGCCCGCCCCCGCGGTAATCGCGAACGCCATACTTCGCGTCGAAGGTGTAGTCCGCATGCCCCGGGCGGTACTTGTCCCTGATGTCGCTGTAGTCACGCGACCGCTGGTCCTTGTTGCGGATGAGAATGGCGATCGGCGTGCCCGTCGTCCGACCCTCGAACACGCCCGAGAGGATCTCCGGCTCATCGGGCTCGTCGCGCTGCGTGACGATCTTCGACTGCCCCGGCCGGCGACGGGCCAGGTCGGGCTTGAGGTCGTCGACGGAAAGCTCCAGCCCCGCCGGAACCCCGTCGATGATCACGACGTTGCCCGGGCCATGGCTCTCGCCGGCCGTGGTGATGCGCAAGAGTTGACCGAAGCTGTTGCCGGGCATGATGGAAATTGTAGCAGCGACCGCGCTCTTACCCCCCTCCCTCCGGGACGGGCCGGGCCAGGGCGCCACCTGCGGCCTTGCGTCTACCCGCGCGGCTCGGTCTGTCCGCAAACTCGGTGCCACGGCTTGTCCGCAAAGCGGCAAGCTGTGCGCCGCTGCCGGATCGCACGGCTTGCCTTTCGGGTCAGGCCGTGGCACCCGCCCTCCCAAAGGGGAGGGTATTACTGCTCCACCTCCACCCGCGCCGCCATCGTGTGCTCGGCCCCGGCCCCAAGCGTCACGGCGTTCTCCGCGATGTTCGCCGTCTCAATGCACAGCATCCGGGGCCACTCGTCGTCGCCGAAGTCCGGCAGCGCCCGCGCCTTGTCCACCCACGGGTTCCACACCACCGTGCTCCGCGAGCCTTCCTTGCTCACCACGATCCGCCGCGCCCACCCGGCATCGTGCAGCACGCATGTCGCCGGCGTGTTCGTGTACAGCCGATCCGTCTCGCCCTCGAAGCGGATCGGCGCCTCGCCCTGGCGATGCTCGGCCCCGAACTGCCGATACGCCGCGTGCTCGAGCCCCGTGACCTCGACCTGCCGAATGTCGCTGACGGCGAAGTAGCTGTGCAGCGCGGCCGTGTAGCTCGCCTCGCCCGCCGACGCGTTGCGCACGATCAGGCTCATCGTCAATGCCGCCCCCAGCTCCACGCGATGCACGACGGCGAACGGATCGACCTGCGTCGCCAGCTCGATGCGCACCGTGCCGTCGTCCAGCTCGCGCGTGGCGACAACGTCCCACCGCCGCAGCCGCGCCAGCCCGTGCTGCGGCGCGTCGGGGTCATCCGCGCGCTTGCCGAACCACGGAAAGCACACCGGCACGCCCCCCCGGATCGGCTGGCCATCGGCGAACCGGCTGCACCCGCTCATGAACAGCACCGGCCGCTGCCCCGCCGGCGCATAAGCCGCCACGTGCGCCCCGTGCAGATACACCGCCGCGGAGGCACCCGCGGCCGTCAGCCGCGCCAAAATCAAGCCGCCCGGCCCCGGCTCGAACGCCACCCGCCCGTCAATCCCGAAACGCTCGTTCAGTTGCTGGTCGGTCATGGCGACGATGGTACCGCATCCCACACCGCGTGCCGTGGTCGTGGCGGACGCCAGCGCCACGAACATCGATGCCCGCCTCCGTTAGCCGTCGCTCCCCGAGCGACGCGGAGGTGCGCCTGCCGGAGATCCCCGACATATCGTGCGCCGCTCGCCCCCCGTGCCCCCGCGTCGCCCGGAGACCGACGGCTAACCTCGTGCCCATCCGCGCCTCAGATCCCCGCCCCCCCGTCGCGCGTGCTCAGGCCCTGCGGCCCATGCGTCTCCGCCGCCGCCGTCGCGTCCGCCGGCGCGATCGGCAGCTCGATGGTGAAGGTCGTGCCCTCGCCCCGCGTGCTCTCGACCTGAATCCGCCCGCGATGCTCGTCCACGATCTTCTTCGTCACCACCAGCCCCAGCCCCGTGCCGCGCATCCCCTTCGTCGAATGGAACGGCTCAAAAAGCTGGTTCATCGTCCGCTGCGTCATCCCCTGCCCGTTGTCCGACACCAGGATCCGCACCTGCTCCTTGTCCGCGTCATACTCGGCCCGCAGGCTCACCACCCCCGAGTCAGGCTCCACCGCGTCCAGCGCGTTGTTCAGCAGGTTCAGCACCGCCTGGTGAATCCCCGACGCGTCCAGCGGCACCGGCGGCAGGTCCGGCGCCACGTCCGTGATCAGCGCCACCGTCCGCGCCTCGAACTGCTGCTGCACCAGCTGCGCCACCTCCTCCAGCACCCGCCCGACGTTCGTCAGCTCCAGCTCCGGGTTGCGCTGCTTCGAGAACGCCAGCATGTTCATCGTCAGCTCGTAGATGCGGTCCAGGTTGCGCGACACGATCTCCCACCCGTTGCGCAGCAGCTTCACGTTGCCCTTGCGCAGCCCCAGCTCCACCACGTCCGCCCCCCCGCGCAGCCCCTGCAGGATGTTCTTGATCGAGTGCGACAGGCTCGCCACCGTCTGCCCCACCGCCGCCAGCCGCTCGCTCTTGAGCCGCGCCTCGTAGCTGCGGTTGTTCGTCAGCGCCAGGCCCGTCTGCACGCCGATCGCCGTCAGCAGCGTAAGCTGATCCTCCGTGTAGGTGTAGTTGGCGATCTGGCTGTCCAGGTGGATCACGCCGTGGATGCGGTCCTTGAAGCGGATCGGCACGCACATCGCCGAGCGGATGCGGAAGTTCTGCACGCTGTCGCCCGTGGCGAATCGCGCGTCGTTCATCGCATTGGACGAGAGCACCCCCACCTGCTTGCGCAGCACGTACTGCACGATCGTCCGGCTCACCTCGATCGGCTGGGGCTTGCCGTCCGTGTCCGGGTTCACCCGGTGCCGCGCCACCACCGCCCGCGGCTCATCGCCCGGCTCGTCGCCGATCAGGATGAACCCGCGGTCGGCCTGGAAATACTCGAAGATCAGATCCATCACCCGCTCCAGCAGCGTCTGCTGGTCGGTCACCGATCCGATCAGCGCGGTCAGCTCGTAAATGACCTTGAGCTGAAGCGTCGCCGCCTGGCTGGGCTCGGGCACCGCCATGATCATCGAGTCGTCGTTGGACGCGACGGTGTGCTCGACGTTCACCCCCACCTCATCCTTGCTCGCCAGGCGCACGGACGAGAGCGAGTCCATGCCCGTGCGCGCCTCCTGGCCGTAGAGAAACAGCGTCATCCCCGTGCGCACCTGGTCGCCCGGCCGCAGCAGCCGCCGGTCGTGGACGCGCACGCCGTTGACGAACGTGCCGTTGGAGGAGTTCAGGTCACGGATGTACCACCGCCCGTCGTCGGGCGTGAGCTCAGCGTGGCGGCGCGAGATGGTCTGGTCCGTCAGCGGCAGCGACTCGCTGGAGCGGCCGATCATCTGCGGCTCATTGGCGGGCAACTCGAACCGCCGACCCTTGTCCGGGCCCTGAAGTATCGTCAAAACCAGCACGCGGGGGTCTCCGAAAGTGCGCGATACGACGCGCGGACACACCGATCACCCCCATATTCTAGGGCCGCGCATCCGGAAACGTCAGGCATCCCGCTGCCGGCGCGGCAATGGTGCACGGGCGTCAGTCGGCCGATGGGCTACTCTGGAGCTGTTCAAGAACCTCTTCGGCAAACTGATGCCCGGGTGTGCCAGGTTGCGTGAGTTCGATCAGCCTTCGGCTTATCGTCTCACTGGTTTCGATATCGCCGGCGGGGACCGCGTGCATCAGCGTGACGGACAAGGCCGGCACATGATTCGGATTGTCGTCAAGCAGCGCCTCGGCGTGGTCCTGCGCCAGCGCCGGCTCGCGGTGTTGCAGGGCCGTGACGATCGCTGCTTCGCGCATCGCAAGCACCCAATCGTCGTCAACACCGCGATGAACAAGCGCCGCAATGGCCTCGTCGAAAGGCTCATAAGCCGTTGCCGCTCCCTCAAGCTCGCGCACGAGCTCGCTCATGCGCATCACGGCGGCCTGTGAGAGTTGCAGCGAAATCTCGTAGGCGCGCAGCCGGGCGTGCAGTTCGCCGACTGCGTCGCCCTGCTCCCGCGCCTGGCGAATCGTACGCTGGTACAGATCAATACCCTCCCCGGCATTTTCAAACGGCTGATAGTCGCGCAATCGACCGGCCACATCCTCACCCGTCACCGCGTGGAGCGCCGCCAACAGTTGCTCCGGCAGTGAGCCGCCCATCCCGCCGAGTTGGTCAAGTGCGCGACCGACGTGCTCTGGGCCGTGGCGTTCAATGAGTCGCAGCGCCTCATGCATGGCAAGCCGCATCCGGGCCTGCTCCAGGCGGCGTTCGCCCGCCGTGCGCAATCGCAGTGCCGGCGGTCGAGTCGGCCAGTGAAGCAGGTTGGCCTCGTCGCGCAGCGGCGCGAGGCGCTCGAGTTCGGCTCGATCAAGCATCGGGGTGGCAGCGTCCTCGCCTATGTGCTCGCGCAGGAGATGGACGGTCAGGGCGTCAGCGTAGCCGTCGAAAAACCAACGCGTGTGGAAATGATCGGCGCGGACGCGCGCCTGCAGCGTCTGCCCAATCGTCATGCGCAGCGCCAGCGTCGGCGCCGCCCACAGGGCGGTGTCGAAGGCATTGAAGTACACGGCGATACCCTCCGCCGGGTCTTCCTCGGCCACCGCGATGATGATCGGCTCACCGTCCCGTGGCCGCCCACGCTGTGTCACGCGATCTGACACCGGGTCATGGCTGAAGCTTGCGAGTTCGCCGCCGTCACGCAGGTATTCCCGAATCGTCCCGCGCAGCAACACGTAAACGGCCATGGATTCATCGCCGCGGCCCGGAAGTGGCTGCGGATGAAGACCTCGCTGCAACGTGGCGTGCTGATCAATCTGCCCGTCAACGAGCGGATTGAAACTGACGATGTGGTTCAGGTCGTCGACGATGGCATCGGCTCTATCGCGCATCAGGAGAATTCTGTCGGCGGTGGCGTGCAGGTTGCCCACGCCCTCGACCACGGCCTCGGCCACTGCGTCCATCACCGGCTCAAGGTCGGGCTGGTAGTACACGGTCACGTTCTGAACCTGCCGGGTGTGCAACGTGACGCCCGCCATTCGCGGCGCAGCGCCGGCCTGTGCCGTGACGGCAGCCAACGTGGTGACGAGCACCATGATGCTCAAGCGGTTCGTGGACATTGGGATTGCTCCTGATTCGGAGCATCTCGCGCGTGCGGCGAATGAGCCTATGCTCCGGGCTGAAACCGCTACGTCTGCCCCATCCCCCACCACCCCCCCC
>SLDI01000102.1:0-5719 GCA_007125385.1 Phycisphaeraceae bacterium
GGCCGCGGCGTCGCCGGCCTCGCGCCCGTCGAGCTCGAGCCGGTCGGCGACGTGCCAGCGGCTGTCCAGGTTCCGCACCTCGGCGAGGCCGGCGTCGTCCGCGCCCGCGAGGATCGTCGCGCCCGTGCTGCCGAGCACGCCGCCATCGGCCACAAGCAGGGCATTGTGCAGCTCAATGTCCGCCTCGACGCTCAGGGCCGCTCCCGCCCCGAGCAGCGCGAGGCGCTCGGCCAACAGCAGTTCGCCGATCGTGTGCGCGCCGCTGTCCAGCGTCACCAGCCAGCCGTCGCTCGGCCGCGTGGGGCTGGCGCGGCGATCGATCACCACTGCGTCGCCGGCCCCGGGCAGCGCCGGAGCGCTGGACCAATGCTCGGCCAACACCCAGGCGCCATCGTCATCGCTGAGCCAGTGGACCTCGGCCGCCTCGGCCATCGGCCCGGTGACACCTGAAGCCACGAGGATCACGACCGCCCCTGTCCAAGGTTTCATGTTCGCCCTCCAGTCGAGAGATGCCGGCGGGCGGTCGGGCCTGGATGCCGTGCGCGCCTTCGTGCTGCCGGACGTGCAGCCACCATTGTACCAGCACCGGGCACTTGCTTGCTATCTTTCGCATCCCGGAAAATCCGTCACCTTCCCGGGTCGGTCAGGCTCATCCCGCCGCTGTGCCGGGCGATGCCTTCGGCATTCCATCGCATGCCCAGGCCCGGGGCGTCGGGGATCACCACCTGGCCCTGCTCGTCGAGCTTGATCGGCTCGGCCAGCAGATCCTCGATGTAGGGCGCCGGCGTGATGTACTCGACCCATCGCGCCTGCGCCGCGGCGGCGACCAGTTGCAGGTCCGCCGCCAACCCCACGGCCGTGTTCCACCCGTGCGGCACGAGCAGGATCGCGTGGTCGTCGGCGTACTGCCCGATGCGGTGCACCTCGCTCAGGCCGCCCACCTTGGTCACGTCCGGCTGGATGCAGTCGACCGCGTGGCGCTCGATCCAGGGCAGGAACGCCTGCCGGCGCGTGAGCACCTCGCCCGCGGCGATGGGCACAGGGCTGTGCTCGCAGAGCTTGACGTAGCCGTCGATGTCGTCGGGGCGCAGCGGCTCCTCGAACCAGGTCACGTCGTGCTCGGCGAGCATGCGGGCGGTGTTGATGGCCCACTTGTAGCCGTGCGGCCAGTAGGCGTCGGAGCCGCCGGCGTCGACCATGAGCTCGACGTCGGGCCCGACGGCGTCGCGGGCGGCGCGGACGATCGCCTCGTCGGTGGCGCGGTCGACGCGGCCGAAGGGCCCCCAGCCGATCTTCAAGGCCTTGAACCCGCGGGCCATGGCCTCTTCGAGGCGTTGGCGCATGACGGCGGGCTCGGCCATGAGCAGTGAGCCGTAGGGTTTGATCGTCTCGCGTCGCCGGCCGCCGAGCAGTCGACTGATGGGTTGGCCGGTGACCTTGCCGAGGATGTCCCACAGGGCGATGTCGATGCCGGAGATGGCGTGGGTGATCGCGCCGCCGCGGCCCTGCCAGAAGGTGTGCTGGTGCAGGGTCTCGCTGGTGACGACCGGGTCGATGGCCGAGGCGCCCAGGAGCAGCGGGCGCATCGCCTCGACGGCGCCGCGGACGAGGCTGGCCGAGGTGAAGACGCTGCCGACGCCGGTGACGCCCTCGTCGGTCACCAGCTCGATGAGCGTGTGCAGGTTGAGCTCGGTGTCGGTGAGGCGCTCGTCCCACCCGCCGTCGGGCGTGGCGCCGCGCAGCGGCAGGATGCGGATGTCACGAATGCGAATGGCTCATCCCCTATTCCCGGCCCGGCTCACGGGGCCTCGGCACCAATTGCGGGTGCGGCGTCCGCCTCGGGCCGCGGCGGACGGCGATGCTGCGTGGCCTGCTCATACGCATAGGCCGCGTCAAGCAGGGTCTGCTCGGCAAACAGGCGCCCGAGCATCTGCAAACCCACGGGCAGGTCGTTGTCCAGAAACCCCATCGGCACCGTGATCGCCGGCTGCCCGGTGTGCGGCGCGATGCGCGAGCTGTTGTTGCCGAACGGCCCGCCGGGGTCGGCGATCGGCCGCGGGGGATGGCTCCACGTGGGGTAGACGATCAGGTCCACGTCGGCGGCGTCCATCGCCGCTTCGATCGCCTCGCGCAGGGCGATCCGCCGCTCATCCGTCAGGTGATCCGTGCACGGCGGGGTCTGGTCGCGCGGCGCGGTCGTCGCGTCGACCGCCTCGCGCAGCGGCCCGGCGATGTGCTCGGTGTACGTGCCCGCGTCGTAGGCCTCGCGCAGCGTGCGGATCGGCGGATCGTGCGCCCGGGCCAGGAACCGCCCCAGGTCGTGGGCGAACGCATGGCACCAGAGGTCGGCGGCAAGCTCCTCGAAGCGCACCACCTCGAAAGGATCGACCAGCTCGGCGCCCAGGGCTTGCAGGTCGGCCAGGGCCTGCTCGAAATGGACGAGGATCCGCGCGTCGGCCGCATCGGCGTCACTGAGCACCCGCAGCACGCCGACGCGCATCGAGGCGATGGCCCCGGCGTCAAGGCTCCGGGCGTAGCTGGCGGGGATGTGGGGCTGACCGTGGCGGGTCATGGCGTCGTCGGGGTCGAAGCCGGCGATCACGTCGAGCAGCCGGGCGGTGTCCTTGACCGTGCGGGCCATCGGGCCGACGGCGTCGCGGGTGTAATGCTGGGGGATGACGCCGCCGCGGCTGACCAGGCCGATGGTCGGCCGCAGGCCCACGATCGCGAGCCGGGACGCCGGCCCGCGGATCGAGCTGCCCGTGTCGGTGCCCAGGCCGAGCATCCCGAGGTTGGCCGCCAGCGCCACCGCGGTGCCGCCGCTGGAGCCCGGCGTGGGGTCGGCGAGGTTGTAGACGTTGCGCGTCTCGCCAAGCGTGGCGCTGACGTTGCGATAGGGGTGGATCGCCCACTCACCCATGTTGGACTTGGCCAGCACGATGGCCCCGGCCTGTCGGAGCCGTTGCACGATGAAGGCGTCGTCGGCGGGGACGTAGCCCTTCATCGCCGCCGACCCGGCGGTGCTCTCGAGCCCGGCGGTATCCATGTTGTCCTTGACGATCACCGGCAGGCCATGCATCGGCCCGACGAGCTCACCGGTGCGGGCGAGGTGGGCGTCGAGGGCGGCGGCGTCCTCGAGCGCCTGTGGGTTGACGAGGATGATCGCGTTGAGCTCAAACCGCCGCTCGTGCTGCTCGATCCGATCAAGGTAGGCCGCGACCAGCTCGCCCGCGGTGAGCCGACCGGCAAGCATCGCCTCGTGGACGGCGGCAACGGTGGCTTCCTCCAGCTCGAACGCAGCGGCGGGACGGGGCATGGACCCGAGCATAAGCCCCAGCATGATCAGCAGGCAAATGCGCGTGGCGGACTCGGGCATGACAGGGAACTCCTGCTCCAGACGTGGTCGCCTCCGGCCTGACGTCGGCATTCTACCTCTGCATCGTTCGCGCCGGTACACTGGCCCCGGCACTGACGGCACAACCGCCGCGGGCCTGACCATCCCGGTCGGCGCGCTGGACCGTCTGCACGGGGTGGCGCTTTCTGCCGGGGCCGGCACGATCCGCGAACGCTACGGCTGATCTCGGCCGCCGGCGTGACCCGCAGGGCAAGCCGTGGCACCACCGCGCCTCGCACGGTTTGGCGATGAAAGGCTCGCGGATGAATCTGTTGAGATCGATCCTGAACCGGATGTCGGCGACAGGATTGGTGCTGGCGACGCTCTTCTTTGCGTTTTCCCTGACGCCGAGCCTGGTGCCGCGGCCGTTCGCCGTCCAGGGGGTCGTGTCGGGCTTGTCGTTGACGGCGGGCTACGCGCTGGGCTTTGCCGCGGCGTGGCTGTGGCGGTTCATGGAGATCCCCATGCCCGGGCCCAGGGTGGACCGCGTGGTGAAGCTGGGGGCGACAGCGTTGTGCGCGGTGACGGCGGTGATCTTCCTCTGGCGGGCGACGGGGTGGCAGAACTCGGTGCGCGAGATGATGGGCATGGAGCCGGCCGGCGGCGGGCGGTTCGTGAGCATGGCGGCGATCGCGTTGGCGCTGTTCGCCGTGATGCTGGCGATCGGCTGGGCGTTTCGCCGCACGTTTCATCTGCTGTCGAGCAAGCTGGGACGCTTCGTGCCGCACCGGGTGTCACTGGTCATTGGAATGGTCGCGGCGTTCGCGTTGTTCTGGCTGGTGATCGAGGGCGTCGCGTTGTCATGGTTCCTGCGTACGGCGGATCGATCGTATCAGCAGCTCGATGCGCTGATCGAGGGCGATCTCGATCCGCCGACCGACGCGCTGAAGACGGGCAGCAGCGCGTCGCTGCTGGCCTGGGCGGACCTGGGGCGGCGCGGCCGGGAGTTCGTGGCGCTTGGGCCGACGGCGGCGGACATCGAGGCGCTGGCGGGCGAGCCCGCGATGGAGCCGATCCGGGTCTACGTGGGGCTGAACGCGGCCGACACCGCCGAGCAACGGGCCCGGCTGGCGCTGGATGAGCTTCAGCGCGTCGGGGCATTCGAGAGGTCGGTGCTGCTGCTGGTCACGCCCACGGGCACGGGATGGATCGACCCGGCATCGCAGGACGCGGTGGAGTATCTGCATCGCGGCGACATCGCCACGGTGGCGGCGCAGTATTCGTACCTGCCCAGCCCGCTGGCGCTGACGACGGAGGGAGAGTATGGCGCGGAGATGGCGCGGGCCCTGTTCGTGAAGGTGTACGGCCACTGGACGAGCCTGCCGCGCGAGCGTCGCCCGCGGCTGTATCTGCATGGGCTGAGCCTGGGGGCGCTGAACTCGGACCTGTCGTTTGATGCGTACGACATTCTCGCGGATCCGTTCGACGGCGTGCTGTGGGTGGGGCCGCCGTTTCGCAGTGAAACGTGGAAGCATGTGACGGCGAGTCGGGCCGAGGGGTCGCCGGCCTGGTTGCCGCGGTTTCGCGACGGGGCGGTGGTGCGGTTCATGAACCAGGACGGCGGGCTGGAGGTGGGCGAGGCGGAGTGGGGGCCGCACCGCGTCGCGTATCTGCAATATGCCAGTGATCCGATCACGTTTTTCAGCGTGGATTCGCTGTATCGCGAGCCGGCGTGGCTGCGTCAGCCGCGTGGGCCTGACGTTCATGCGGAGCTGCGCTGGTATCCGGTGGTGACGTTCCTTCAGCTCGCCGCCGACATGGCGGTCGGCGGTGCGCCGCCGGGCTATGGGCACAGCTATGCCGCGGCGCATTACATTGATGCGTGGGTGGCGCTGACGGAACCGGCGGGTTGGTCGGACGAGGACCTGGAGCGGCTGCGGGCGCTGCTTGAAGCGGAGGCGGAGTGACGCCCGCATCGCGCCGTCTACCGTCGGCGCTGCTCCCAGCCGACCTCGAACAGGCGGATGAACTGATCCTCGCCGTAGGGATGGCGCTGGGCCTCGCGCTCGTCGAAGCCGACGCCCAGGCCGGGCTCATCGCTGGGCTGAAGGTGGCCATCGACCACGCGGGGCACGCCGGGGAACACGGCCCGCGCCCATGGTTCGAGAAACTCGTCGAAGCACTCGTGGAGGAAGAAGTTGGGCATGGCCGTGTGCAGATGAGCGTTCAGGGCCGTGTTCAGCGGGCTCTGCGCCTGGTGGCAGGCCACCAGCGCGCCATGGGCCTCGGCGATGGCGGCGGCCTTCATCACGCCCGACACCCCGCCGCAGTTCAAAGGCTCCGGCTGCACGATGCCGACCGAGCCATCCGCCAGCAGGCGACGGA
>SLDI01000701.1:0-5718 GCA_007125385.1 Phycisphaeraceae bacterium
ACGGCGTCGCGGCGACGGGGCGTGGGCCATTGATCCCAGCCGGCGGCGGCGCGTGTGCGGGCGTAGCGTGGGGCGCGGTCGTCGAGGGGATGGTCGGGGCCCTGGGGCATGGGGATGGCGTCGGGGTCGACGCGTTCCCAGGCGTCGCGCAGGGGCAGACAGGGGGCGTGGGGTCCGTCGAGCTCGATGGCGAGCATCCAGGGTTTGGGCTGCCGGGTGCAGGAATCGAGCAGCTCCAGGCCGTCGCGGATGTAGGTGTAATCTCTGACCTGGTCCAGTTCGTCGAGGATGCGGCCTTCGGGCGGGGTGGGGACGCTGCCGGCCGGGTCACCCGGTGGTGGGAAGCCTTGCTGGCGCATGCGGGCCTTGAAGGGCTCGTAGCCTGCTCGCAGTTCGGCGATGCCGGCGGGGTTGAGGCCTTGGTGCTGGGCGGCGAGGGCGCAGTGGTAGCCGGCGTCGGCGAGGCGGGAGTAGAGGGTGGGCAGGGTCTGATCCAGGCGTGGGACGTTGTGGCCCGCCAGGCCGTTGCCGAGCGTGCCGTTGCGATGCGGGTAGAGGCCGGTCAGCAGTGCGCTACGGGCGGGGTGGCAAAGCGGTGTGGTGGCGTAGCTGCGATCGAAGCGGATGCCTTGATGGGCGAGGCGATCAAGGTTGGGCGTGAGGCGCATGGGATCGCCGCAGCAACCGAGGTGGTCGGCTCGGGTCGAGTCGGTGAGAAGGATGAGCACGTTGGGTCGGGTTGTCGCGTTCATGGGAGGCTGGCCGCGTTTCGGATTCGCCCGGCGCGGTCGGTGACGAGAGCGGAGGAGCGCGCCGGGCGCCCAGAACCTTGGATGTTGTGGTTCACGGATTGTAATGACGTTGGCGGCGCTGGCACAAATGGGGATGTGGAGTTCTGGAGCGTGCGATGCGTGATTCGAGCCATTGGCCGAGTGCGCGGCGCGACACTGTTGCGAGCTTTTTAGCACGTGTGTGAGATTTTCCTTGGGTGTGCCACACAGCAGGCCGCAGGCTGCTGTGTGCGATCCACCGTGGATGGCCGCCGCACACAGCAGCCTCCGGGATGCTGTGTGGCACCCTTGTCACACACGTTCTTAGTCTTACTCCAGCGCCAGTTCGATCATCGCATGGCCCTGCACCACGGGCACGGTGAAGTGAACGCGGCCGTGGGCGTGCTGGAAGTCAACCGGCGTGCCTTGAGGGACGAGGCGCACCGCTTTGACCGGCTCGGCGCAGCGCAGGCTCACTGACACGTCGTGCAGCGGGATGACGTCGCTGACGAGGTCGAACCGCTCGGCTCGGCGCTCGGGGACGTAGTGCAGCAGGTGGACGACGAGGCGATGGGGTTGCGCCTGGCGGTTGACGGCCGTCAGCAGCGTGTCGGGGCCGGTGGCGGTCAGCAGCGGCGACGCGATGAGGCGGTTGATGGCGTGCGCGAGCAGGCTGCGCACCCAGGGTGGGGCGGCGTCGTGGTACTGGTTGAAGATGGGATGGGCGAAGTAGATTGACCGGCCGCGCTGCGTTACGCCGGGGTAGTCGGCGGGCCCCGCGACGGGGGCGTGGCGGTGTGAGCAGTAGTGTCGCCAGGTGCGGTTGAAGTGAGGTCGATGCACCGGGGCGAGGGTGTCGGTGCCGGGCTGTGGGCGGACGTGCATGGCGCGCATGTACATCACGTGCGGCGCGTCGGGGGGTTCGGCGCCCAGGGCCTCGCCGGGCATGATGAAGTCGGGCTGGAACTCGGCGTCGCCGACGGCCTCGACGCCCAGGGCGTCGATGGTGAAGCGGTCGCCCTCGGGGTGCAGGCCCGCGCGGTGGGAGGCGATGATCGCGCCGCCGGCGTCGACGACTCGTGCAGCGACTGCCCCGGGCACCGGCAGCGACAGCGTCAAATCTTCTCCCTGCGCCTCCGCCATGACGCGCAGTGGTGCCCTGATGATCCTTTCCCCCTGGAGCATTCGCGTGGTCTCATTGCCGCAGCTATCGACGAACGGGTCGCCCGCGCCCGCGCCGCAGCAGCCGGTGGCGCTGGTCACCGCCCCGCCCGGGCTTGGCAAGACGTACGCCACGCTCCAGGCGCTCGCCGCTCACGGCAGCCGCGCCCTTTTCGTCACACCCACGCATGAGCTCGCCTCGCAGGTCCAGCGCGACCTCCAAGCCCTCGGCGTCACCACGCACTACTGGCGACAGGGACCGGACGAGCACGACGAGTGCATCAAGACCGACGAAGTGGAGTTCTTTCGCGGCCTGGGCTACCTGATCCGCTTCGGGCCGTGCCAGGATTGCTCCAAACGCCGCAGTTGCACCTACCGCAGGCTGTTCACCACTGGCGCGAACCGCTCGGCGCAGGTGCTGATCTTGACGAGCTGGCACCTGTGTCGGCCCGACCTGTGGGGGCTCAAGGCCCTCAAGGACCGGCCGCTGGTCATCCTCGACGAGGACGCGCTCAGCGCGCTCGCCGCGCCGGTGGAGCTGACGCTCGAGCGCCTCCAGCGCTTCATCGAGAACATCGAGCCGCTGCGCGAGGCGATCGAGGACGGCGATGAGCCCGAAGATGCGGAGGCTGCCCGCGCGCTGGTCGATATCTTCCGCCGCGCGGCCGAGGACGTGCTTCGCACCTGCGCCACCGCCGGTCGCGGGATCTGGCTCGCCTCGGAGCTGATCTTCGATCAAATCGACGCCGGGCGCGACCGGCCGCTGCTGGAGGACCGCGACGCGTTCTGGCTGCTGGTCCGCAGCGCCTACGCCGCGGCGCGTCGCCGCACCGCGCTGCCGAACATGCTCGCCGACCTGTGCGAGTTGCTGCTCGAGCCGCGGGCGGTGCACGTGTCCACCGGTGCCTGCCGCTGGACGCGCCACGCGCCGATCCCGGGCAATCGGCAGGTCCTGATGCTCGATGCCACCGCCGAGCCGACGGTCGTCGAAGGCATCCTCGGCCGTCCGGTCGAGCGCATCGACACACCGCCGGTCGAGCAGCGGGCCACCATCTACCAGGTCATGGACAAGATCGCCACCCGTGCCGGCAACCGCAAGGACCTGGCCAGCGAGCGGAGTTGGACGCTCAGGCTCGCTACCGAGATCGCGCGCAAGCACGTCGGGCAGAGGCTGCTGTGCGTCACGTTCAAGCAGGACGAGCAGCAGCTCGCCGACCTGCTCCAGCGCGAGCACGGCGACGCCACCGTCATCCATTACGGCGCCCTGCGCGGGCTCAACGCCTTCGCCGGTTACGAAGCCGGGCTGATCATCGGCCGACCCATGCCCAACGAGGCGCAACTCCAACTGCTGGCCGTGGCCGCCTTCGGTCGCGACGCGCTCGACGACAAGCTCCAGGCCCCGCCGCTGACCTGGCAGTTCCACAGCCACGAGATCGGGCCCGACACCTGGACCGTCCGCTGCCAGCAGTACGAGGATCCGCGCTGGCAGGCGGTGTGGCGCCATGTGGTCACCGGTGAGCTGGCGCAGGCCGTCGGCCGGCTGCGCCCGCTGACCAATGACGCAACGGTCTACGTCGTGAGCAACGAGCCGCTGCCCGCGGCGCTGGACGTGACCGCGGTCTACGCCGCCGAGCTCTTCCCCACCATGGCCGGGTCGAGCCGGCGCAGCGACTTCCAGCAGCGCGTCCGGCAGTACGCCAAAAACATGGAAAGCCTGGCCGCGGCCGGCACGGAGCCGACCAACCGCGCCGTGTGTGCCAAGATGGGTATCAAGGAGTGCAACGGCTTTCGCTATCGCAAGTTAGCGAAATCAGCGCCACGGCCGCCGTAGTCACAGAGACCGCCGGACCCAGGTTTTTCCAAGTTTTCAAATTGCTGTAAATGCTGGCGTTACGCCAAAAATCGGCGATTTTGGGCGGGAGTGTTTCACTTAGCCTTTAGATATATAAGGCTAAGTGAAACACTCGGGCCGTTTTTCCAAGTTTTGAGCCCGCGGCCCTCCGGCCGCCCCGCCAGCGCCGCCGCTCCATACGTCCGGTCATCCGTTCCCGGCACGGGCTTGTGCCCGGGTCATCACCCCGCCCACCACCCCCTCATCCGAAAGGACCACGCCATGATCGATCTCGATCGCGCGACCCCTGCGCCCGCCTGGCTCGCCCGGCGCCGCCGCACCGAGTGCCTGCTCTGCGGTGAGCCCACGAGCTACACCAGCGTCTACCTGCCCGGGCCGGCCTCGGCCGTGGCCCCGCCGCCGGGTAAGGGACGCATGATCATCTACTCGCTGTGCCGGGGCTGCGCCGAGCACCTCGACACGCTCGCCCCGGTCATCGAGGCGAAGATCGAGAAAGAACTGCGCGATGCCCGGGTCGTCTGAGGTGTCGAACAGGCCGCCCCAAACGTTCAACACCACCCACGCCCGGACGGCAGACGCCGGGCACGGGTATCACCACACCTTCGTCTGCACGAGGAACATCCGATGAACGTGAACTGGACTGAGGTAAACGATCTGGACGCCAAGCTGCTCGCGCGCGTGGATCTCACGCCGCTGCCCGATCTGATCGCCGGCGATGAGGAACTGGCCGCAGCGGTCGAGCAGCACGATGCCGATCTCGCTGAATTGAAGGATCGCTTCAGTCAACTGACCGAGCAGCGCCGTTCCATGGCGGACGACGACGCTCCCGGCGACATTCGTCGCCGAATTCATGGCCATCACCTGATCATGGCAACCTGGGACCTGCTGGCGAGCCTCCACGAACTGTTGGACGTGCGCCGAGACCTCCTGCGCCGCATGCAGGCCCGTCTTGCCGCCGAGGTGTCGGACCTGGCACAGCGCCGCCACGAACGGCTCAAAGCGGCGGCGTCCGGGTCCGACGACGACGATCCCTTTGCCGATCTGAGCGATCAGATTGCAGCACGGGAACCGGCCCTTCGTCGCCTGTGTGCGATGCGACGCAGGGCCGGCATCGACCAGCGGATGGTGATGGCGCGACGTGAGGAAGCCCACAGCTTGCACCATCGCTGAATCGCGGCGACCGCACACCCCACCGCGTCGCCACAGTTGGCCCTGGTTGGCCCCGTGTCGCGTCCGAGGCTGAAGGGCGACGCCGAGCCCGCCGGCGTCTGCTCGCCCACAGAGGCGAACGTAACCCTAACAGAAGCGATGCCTGTGTTAGGCATGGGTCCTCCCGGGCCCGAAAAGCCTCTCGATACCGCGGGGAACAGTCGCGTTCTGAGACAGAGTTTGTTGCGCACGTGACGCAAATGCGGCCGTGACGCGCGATGGATCGTCCCGCGGCCGACCGCCCGGGCCGTGGTCCACCAGGCGCCGTCCCACGGTCCGCGTAACTGCTGTTCACACAGTGTGTTGCGTTTTTTTTTCATCCGCGAACGAATCAAACAATCCGCGCGGCTGTTCCCCGCGGGGGTCGGAGGCCCAATCCCCCTCCGGAGGACCCACGGAGGCCTCTCGTCGCCTGCTTGGCCTTCGGATGAGCCTGGAGGCCTCCGAGACCGTCGTCCGTTAGACGCAATTCTACGGCCTCTAAAAGCAAAGCGGAATTATGCCACACCCATTTTGGAGATCTTCATGAATCGATTGGCAGACGGACCTGCCCAGACCACGCATCGGATCGGCAAGTTCACCTTCAACGTCGCCACGGCGCCGGATGAAGAGCAAGGACAACGCGATGAGCGCTGGGCGCAGCGGACCGACGCGCTGACGGCCTGGCTCCTGGCGCAGTGGCAGCGTGAACAGCGGCGTCAGGCCGCGGAAAGGAATTGAGCATGG
>SLDI01000207.1:0-5716 GCA_007125385.1 Phycisphaeraceae bacterium
CCCGAACGCCCTGTACCGATCGAGCCGATTGCACCACCTGGCGAAAGCGGGAAACGGAAGAACCGGTGAACCGCCGATAAGTCGCCGCCGGCGTCGGCCGATCTCTAGCTGCGGAGGCACCCGGGCGATCGTGGAGCGGCGGCCGACGGCGATCGCGGATCGCGGCGGCGCGCGGACCACGAGCGCCCCTTCCACGGAGGGTGGCTCCATGCTCAGCGAACTGGCCGAGCTTGAACAGAACGGCACGATTCTCGTCCTGCGCGTGCGCTGCACCGAGCTGACGCACACGCAGATGCGCGAGCTGGCGGGCGAATGCCTCGAGCGGCTGCGCTTTCACCACGCCTGCCACTTCGTCTTCGACATGAGCGAGGTGCAGTTCCTCGCCTCGGCGTGCATCGGCACGCTGGTGGAGCTGTTGCGCGAGCTCGAGCCGATGCGCGGCCGGATCGTGCTCGTCGGATGCCAGGAGAGCGTGGCCTTCGTGCTCAAGGTCACGCGCCTGGACACGATCTTCAGCCTCTACGACGACGTGCCCGAGGCGCTGGCGGCGCTGCACCACATGGATTGAGCGCGGCGTTGGGTGCCACGCAACGCCGTGAACTTCGGTTGTAGGGTGGGTAGAGCGCAGCCATCGCTTCGCTCTACCCACCCTACGGTCGAGCCCCGGCCGCAAAGTTCACGGCGTTGGGTGACGTGGGATGGAGGACAGATGCACGGCTTGCCGCTTCGCGGTCAAGCCGTGGCACCCGTCTCATCCGGCACCGCGAAGCCCAGATGCAGTTCCGCGTGCCGGCAGTGCAGTTGGTTCCATTCCTCGACGCTCAGCTCGCCAAAGACCGGGCTCGGATGGCGCTGCGGCTCGTGCTTGAGCCGGGCGGCCGCCTCGCGCAGCATCGTCAGGCCCTGTTGCGGATCGACCTGCGGCGGGTCGAGCACCGAGGCGGCGCGTTTGGGAAACCGGATCCCCGCCGGCGGGGGTTTGCGAAGGAACCGCCGGCGCATCGGCCGGGCGAGCAGGCGCATCGCCCAGGGCATCTCGAAGCCGAACCCGTCCAGCGACCCATTGATGAACATCGCCAGGTGCGCCAGGATCTGCCCGAGCGACCATTGGCCCAGCGTGCGATGCGGCGCGGCCGCGAGGCGCTCGGCGTCGGCGAGCAGCTCGTCGGTCGACGCGAAGTGAAGCCGGCGACGTTCGACGGCAGGCATGAGGGGCATTGTACGGGGCGTAGAGCGAAGCGATGGCTGCGGCACCGGCGAACGCCGGTAAACCCACCACGATGGCCGTGGATCCTCGACCGGGCTGATGGGTCTACCGGCGTTTGCCGGCGTCGCAGCCATCGCTTGGCTCTGCCCAGCTTGCACCCATCGCGATCACCGCCGCACGCTCACCCCCTCAAACCGCCAGCGCATCCAAGCGTTGAGCTCCACCCCCTCGACCCGCTCCGGGTCCCACAGGTTCACCCCCACGTACTGAAAGATCATCGCCATCGGCTGCTCGTCGAGCAGGATGGCCTCGGCCTCGCGCAGCAGCGCCATGCGGGCCGAGGGGTCCTGCTGCTCGTCCGCCGCGGCGAGCAGCTCGTCGTAGCGCTCGTTGGCCCAGCCTGTCTCGTTGCCCGAGTCGCCCGTGCGCTTGCGGTCCAGCCAGTAGGTCGGGTCGGGGTAGGAGCCGATCCAGGACGCGCGGCAGATGGTGTAGTCCTGGTTGTCCTTGCGGTCGTTGAAGTGCCCGATGCTCACGCCTTCGAGCCCGACGTTCACACCCAGGTGCTCGCGCCACATCGCCCGGATCGCCTCGGCCACGGGCTGATGCTCGCCCTCGGTGTTGAAGAGGATGCTCAGGCCCGCCAGCTCGCGGCCCGAGGCATACCCCGCCTCGGCCAGCAGCTCGCGCGCACGCTCCGGATCGAAGCTCACGCCATGCTCGATGGGCGGGTCGTAGCCGGGCACGACGTCCGGCGGGACGTAGCTGCGCGCCACCGGCTGGTCCAGCCGCGTGATGCGGTTGACGATCTGCCGGCGGTCGATCGCTTTGGACAGCGCCCGCCGCACGCGCGCATCGGCCAGTGGGTTGTCCCGGCCGTCGGGCAGCGTGGCGTTGCTGTTGAAGTTGTAGAAGTAGGTGCCGGTTTGCAGGACGGTGTGCACGTCGTCGCGCCGCTCGTCGCCGACGAGGTCCGCGGCGAGGTCCCCGCTGGGCAGGCCCGGCCAGATGTCCGCCCGCCCGCGCTCGTAGGCCAGCATCGCGTTGGAGTGATCCTCGATGATCCGCTCGAGCACGGACGCGTTGGCCAGCGACCCGGCGTCCCAGTAATGCTCGTTGGCGCGCATCAGCAGCCACCGGCCGTGGCGATGCTCGCCCAGGCGGTACGGGCCGTTGGTCACCAGGCGCGACGGGTCCGACCAGTACCCGCTGCTCATGCGCAGCATGCCCGAGGCGGGGTCGAGCGCCTGCTCGGGCTCGACCGAGGCGCGGTGCACCGGCAGGAAGGTGGCGAACGTGGTCATCAGCGGGAAGTAGGGGGCCGGGCGCTGAAGCTCCACGACCAGCGTGCGATCGTCGGGCGCCGACAGGCCCACCGTCTCCCGGAACCGCTGCTCGGTCATGGCCCAGAGTTGCCGGGCCACCTCGGGCTCGTCGCGCGCCTGGTCGGCACGCCGGGCCTGCTCGCGGATGGAGGCGTACTGCTCGATCTGCTCGTTGCGCCAGTCGAAAAAGTCCCTGGCCCCGCGGATGCGATACATCAGCGGCGTGTAGACGCTCGCCAGGTCCGGCAGCATCGCCCGGCGCCAGGCGAAGATGTAGTCCTCGGCCGTGACCGCGTCGCCGTTGGACCAGCGCGCGTCGTCGCGCAGGTGAAACGTGTAGGTCAAGCCGTCGTCGCTGACCTGCCAGCGCTCGGCCGCGGCCGGCACCAGCTCCTCGGCCAGAAAGTCATACTCGAGCAGCGGCTCGTACATCTGCTCGATGACGCGGATGTCGTGCACCCAACTGACGGTCTGCGGGTCCAGCGTCATGTGCGCGGCGTTGGAGATGTAGGTGACGTCCGCCTGGGGCGGCGGCGGCTCGCAACCCGCCCCCGTCACCACCGCCGACACCAGACCGGCCAACACCACCGCTGCCGTCAGCCTCAGCGGCGAGCGATGTAACGACGATGAAATTCGGTTCATGGGAATCACTTGCGTGAGCCTTGGCAGCGGGGATCCGACGATGGGCGACATTCTAACCCCCCTCCCCCCGGGAGGGGCAGGGGGAGGGTGTGTCGGCTGGCCCTTGGGTCTACGTCCTGCCGTCGACCTTCGGCAAACGTCGTCGCAGACGTATTGCGCGTCGTTGACGCAAGGCGGTCGGACGCACCCTCCCCCAACCCCTCCGGGGGGAGGGGGGTTAAGAACGCACCTCTCCGGCGGGACGCCGGCCGCGCATCGGTGCATCCCGCCTCCTGCATTTCGCTAAAATCCCCCGCCATGACCGCCACGCCTGTCATCGCCGCCGAGCACGACCTGACCGCGACGCTGATGGTCGGGCTGGAGATTCATGTCCAGCTCGCCACGCGCAGCAAGATGTTCACCAGCGCGCCCAACGTCGCCCACCCCGACCATTACGAGGCCGAGCCCAACACGCTCACCGACCCGGTCGTCCTGGGCATGCCCGGCGTGCTGCCGGTGATCAACAAGCAGGCCGTCGAGATGGCCATGCTCGTCGGCAGCGCCCTGGGCTGCGAAATCGCATCACGCACCAAGTGGGACCGCAAGAGCTACTACTACCCCGACCTGCCCAAGAACTACCAGATCAGCCAGTACGACATGCCCCTGTGCGGACCCGGGGCGCTGGAGATCCTCACCCGCGACGCCCCCGACGCGCCCACCAAGACCGTGCGCATCATCCGCGCCCACCTCGAAGAAGACGCCGGCAAGCTCCTGCACGAAGCGCCCGGCGGCGCCCCGATCGATCACTCCATCGTCGACCTCAACCGCGCCGGCACGCCGCTGCTGGAGATCGTCACCGAGCCGGACATGACCAGCCCCGAAGAGGTCGTGATGTTCGGCCAGACGCTGCGCCACATCTGCCGGCACCTGGGCGTCAGCGAAGGCATCATGCAGCGCGGGCACATGCGCTTCGAGCCCAACATCAACGTCATCATCGAGCGCGGGGGCGAGACGTACAAAACGCCCATCGTCGAGATCAAGAACCTCAACAGCTTCCGCGCCCTCGACGGCGCCGTCCGCCACGAGTACGAGCGCCAGATCGAAGCGTGGCTGGAGACCGGCCAGGTCATGCAGCCCGGCTCCAAGTCCACGCGCGGCTGGGACGACGTGCGGCAGGTCACCGTCCTTCAGCGCGAGAAGGAAGAGGCCCACGACTACCGCTACTTCCCCGACCCGGACCTGGTCGATCTGCACGTCGACGAGGCGTGGAAGCAGCGCATCGCCGCGCAGGTGCCCGAGCTGCCGCTGGCGCGGCTGAAGCGCTACGTCCACGAGCTGGGGCTGAACGAGAAGGACGCGCGCGCCCTGGTGGACGACCCGGCCGAGTCGCGCTTCTTCGACGAGGTGCTCGCCGCGGGCGTTGAGCCGAAGCGGGCCGCGACGCTGCTGCTGAACTACGGCGCCAAGCACGCCAACGAGCGCGGGGTGAACCTGGCGGAGCTGCCCATCACGGCCGAGCAGGTCGCCGGCGTCGCCCAGCTCATCGCCGACGACAAGATCGGCTCCAGCGCCGCGGATCAGCTCTTCGGCTTCTGCTGCGACGAGCCCGGCGCGGCGGCGGCGGACCTGGCCGAGCGCCACAACCTCTTGCAGGTCTCCGACACCGGCGCGCTGGAGCAGTACGTCGACCAGGTGCTCGCCGACCCGAAGAACGCCAAGGCGGTGGCCGACATCAAGGCCGGCAAGGGCAAGGCGATCGGCGCGCTGATGGGCCAGATCATGAAGCTGAGCAAGGGACAGGCCAACGCGAAGGTGGTGACCGAGATGATCAAGCAGAAGCTTGGGCAGTAGTGCAGCCCCCTGCCTCCGGGAGGGGGCAGGGGGAGGGCGTCTCCGACCACCGTGCATCCACGATCCTGCCCTGCATCTGCGACAACGTCCACCGGAGATCCACGGCCAAATCTGAACCCAAGCTTCATTGGACGCACCCTCCCCCAACCCCTCCCGGAGGGAGGGGGGTAAGAGCGCAGCGCTCCTGAGACGGAACCCTCCATGACCGCACGCGCCCTGACCCTCGGCACGCTGCTGGCCCTGGCGATCGCCGGGTTCACCTACTTCAACGACCACGTCATCCGGCAGACGTTCCTGCTGGGCAACCACCTGCCCGCCGTCGTCTTCGGCATGGCGCTGGTCGCCCTGCTGGCGGTGAACCCGCTCATCGCCGCCGCCCGGCCGGCGCGCATGCTGCGCGGCGGGGAGCTGGCGATCATCGTCGCCCTGGGCCTGGCCGTCTGCGCCTGGCCCGGGTCCAACCTCATGCGCATCTTCAACCAGCTCGTGACGCTGCCGGCCCAGCAGAAGCAGGTCAAGCCCAACTGGGGCGCGACCAACGTGCTGTCCTACATTCCCGGCGGCTCGCCCCTGCTCGCCGAGGCGTACGTCGCCGACTTCGACGCCCTCGTCGCCGCGCTGACCGCCCACGACCCCCCCGCCGCCGTCGCCCACCTGCGCCGCCAGCTCGGGCCCGACGCCCGCGCCCTGCTGCACACCCTCGAGCCCGGCC
>SLDI01000746.1:0-5711 GCA_007125385.1 Phycisphaeraceae bacterium
CCGCTGAAGACCGCCGGCCCGACCAGGGCGCCCACCCCGGCGCAGCCGAGCATCCCCCCCGCGCCGCCTGCCTCGGCCAGGTACCACACCGCCACCCCCGCCAACGCCCCCAGGCCCGCCGCCACCACACTCCCGATGATCCACACCGTCTTCAGCGACGGTTTCGCGGCCGACCCGGCCTCGTGCGCCCCTTCCCCCACCTTGCCGGGTGCCGCGGCCGCGTTCGACGCTGATGCGGCCGTGGCAGCAGCGGAGGTCGCGGCGGCCGTGGTGGCGGGGGCGGCCGCGGCGGGGGCCGGCTCGCGGACGAACAGGTTCTCCAGCACCCACCCCAGCCCAAGGAACAGCAGGGCCGCGGGGATGAGCATGAGCATGCCCACGAACAGGTGGAAGTCCCCCTGCGCAAGCTCCGGGTCCACCAGGTACAGCAGCCCCAGCACCGTCACCCGCCCGATGTTCACCAGCACCGCGATGGGCACGGCCATGGCGATCATGATCAGCCGCTGCCACCACGCCCGGTCCCAGATGAACGCCAGCGCCACCCCCAGCGCCAGGAACGCCATGAGCATCCGCAGGCCCGAGCAGGCCTCGGCCACGTTCAGCGCCTCGGTCGTCCACCGCCCGCCGTCCCACAGTTGCAGGTCGATCGTCGAGCCGCGGTAGGTCACGTCGAAGTCGATGAACGCGGTGAACAGCTTCAGGGCGTAGGTCGCCCCGATGGCGGCGATGTGCTGGAGCTGAAAGGCCACCCACTCCCACAGCCGGTCCGCGACCTTGACCGCGAAGCCGAGGTAGAGGATCGGCAGCCAGAGCACGGTCATCACCCGCCAGCCCATGAGGAAGATCACCAGCCCGCACAGGGCCAGGATCATCGAGTAGCCCTGGAACATGTCGTTGCGCCCCGGGAAGATCCAGAAGGCGTAGCCGACCATCCCCAGGAGCATGATGGGCAGACCGGTAATCGCGACCTTGCGTTCGATGGCGAACAGGCGGTGGCGCTGCTGGTAGATGAAATAGCCGCTGATCAGCGGGACGATCAGGGCGTGGGACCAGTTGTTGTCCGTGGTGGCGAAGATCCAGGTGCGATGCAGGAAGTGCTGGTGGAACAGGGCGAACAGGCCGCCGACGAGCACGATCCAGACCCAGCCCTGTCGCGAGATGGCGCTGCGCGAGGCTTCGGCGGTGGCGAGGCTGGGTACCGAGGCGGTGCTGCTCATGGCCGATCCACGACGGGTTGCTCCCTCCGCATCAGACGCGCGGACGGCAGGGACATGATCCTCCTGCTCCCCGTTGGCCTACGCAGCCACAGGGAGATCAGTTCGCGCCGCCTCTGGCGACGCGCTGCCGTCCTGGCGTGGGTGGGGCGCCCCGGGCGTCCCTGCGCGGAGCGGTTCAGGCCGTCACGCCGCCCGGCCGCGCGGCGGGGCGGCGGCGTGGCGGGGTCATGGCGTGCCGAACACGTCGTTGGCGAAGTTCCGGTCCAGCACGAACCCGAAGCCGTAGTTCGCCCGGAACCCGTTGCGGATCACCGCCAGCGGCGTCGCCCAGAAGCTGGTGCCGATGTTCACCAGGTCGTTGGGCTTGAGGAAAACATCGGGCTTGCGGCCCTCGAAGATCGCACGCAGGTCCATTCGCATGACCGTCTCGCGATCGTCGGCGACGCGGCGCCAGATCTCCACACGCTCCGGGATCGCCAGCGGGCCCAGGTTCCCGCCCGAGGCGATGAGCTGCTTGAGCGTCAGCTCGTTCTCGCCCGGCACCGTGTACGCCCCGGGCCGGCTGATCTCGCCCATGATGTAGACGAACCCGGCGCTCGGCGCCGGCACGCGGATCACGTCGCCCGGGCGGATGATGATATTGTACCGCATATCCCCATGCAGCAACTCCTGATAGGGGATTTCAATGATCCGCTGCGTCACCATCGCGTCCACCTGCGCCGTCACGTCCGGGTCCGGCTCGCGGTCGTTGGCGTCCACGCGAATCCAACGCCCGTCGCGATGTATCCACTGGCCCGCGCCCGCCTCCTCCACCGTCGCCGCCGCCGGCACCGGCGTGGCCTCGGCCGCGGCGGCGTCGCCGGCACCGGCCGGATCGCCGTCAGGGTTGCCGGGGCTGTTGGGGTTGTTCGCCCCGTCAACGTCGTTGAACAGCTCCTCGAGCAGCCGCTCCGGGTCGTCCGGCGTCGGATCCACCGGCAGGTCGTCGACGTCGAAGTCCTCCGGCAGCTCCCGGTCGTCGGTGACCGCCACCTGGCGATAGATCTGCAAAGTCTTGGTACGACCGGGGATACCGCGCGCCAGGGCCAGCGCGTCCAGCAGACGGAAGTTCGGCTCGGGGATCGCGTACGTGCCCACGTTCGTCCCGCCCTGCCGCGGCTCGCCGAGGATCGAAAAGGTGTTCTGCCGCGCCTGCTCCACGATCACGCTCACCGTCGCGTTGCGCAGCACGCCCTCACGCTCGAGCACCGTGCGCAGGTGCTCCTCCATCCGGCTGGGCGTCAGGCCCGCGGCCTGGACCGCGCCGATCACCGGCAGGCGGATCATCCCCAGCTCGTCCACCCGACGCGTGTTCACCGCGTCGACGTCGGGCTGGAGCAGCTCGAAAACCACCACCGTCACCACGTCGCCCGAGCCCAGGACGTACTCGCTGCGGTCGGGGATGTGGTCGTGGTACTCCACCTGCGTCACCGTTAGGTGCGTGCGCTCCGGCTCGTCGATCACGTCGAGCTGGTCGAGGATCGGCAGGGTCACCGGTGTGCGGTCGAACCGCCCGAGCTTGGACGGGTCGAGGAACGACTGGGTCTCGCACGCCGCCAGGGAGGCGACGCAGGCGAGCAGGATGCCAGCATGAACGTACGCCTTGCAGGCCGGGAATTTGCAGCTCACAGCGGTCTCCTGGATCTCGGGGACAGGGCGGGCACTGTCACGGGTTGAATCGACTTGCGCGGGGCGTCAATTTAGGCAATCTGCGCTCATCGTAGGGGAAAAAGCCCTCCCCGGCGTGGGGCGCGCACCGACACCGCCGGCTGGGGCACGTTCTTATAACCGCTTGGGGCCGGCGTTACCAGTACGCCACGGGGCCGGACCAGGATCGCACGCGCCTGGCAAGACCCGGGCAGCGATGCACCACGTTAACGCCTGGCGCCGCAGCGCTCCACCTGGCGACGCGAAAGCGCCCCCCCGCCGCCCGGCCGGGCGACTTGCCCCGGGGCCGCCTTGAGCGGACAATCCCCGCGCACGTCAACATCAGGAGCGCCCATGTCCAAGCCCGTGGAAAAGGTCACCATCATCGGCGACGGCTCGATGGCCAGCGTCTGCGCCTTGCTGCTGGAGGGCCAGGGTGTGGCGGTGACGCTGTGGGGGCCGTTTCCGGATCACATCGCCGAGCTGATCCAGACGCGCGAGAACAGCCGCTATCTGCCCGGCTTCAAGCTGCCCGAGGCGATTCGGCTCACGGCCGACGACGCCGCCGCTTGCGCGGGCGCGGACATGCTGGTCAACGCCATCCCCACGCAGTTCATCCGCAAGGTCTTCTCACGCCTGGCCAACCACCTGCCCGCCGACGCGCCGATCGTGTCGGTGGCCAAGGGCATCGAGCAGGACACGACGCTGCGGCCGACGCAGATCATCGCCGACGTGCTGGCCTCGAGCGGGGCGGGGGACCATCCGCTGGCGGCGATCTCCGGGCCCAGCGTCGCCGAGGAGCTCGCCCGCTGCCTCCCCGCGACGGTCTGCGCCGCAGCGGACGACCCGGCCCTGGCCGAGCAGGTGCAGCGCGTGTTCACCACCGACTGGTTCCGCGTCTACACCAACCCGGACCTGCTGGGCATCGAGCTGGCCGGGGCGACCAAGAACGTCATCGCCCTGGCGGCGGGGATCCTCGACGGCCTCCAGGCGGGCAACAACGCCAAGAGCGCCCTGCTCTCACGCGGCCTGGCGGAGATCACCCGCCTCGGCGTGGCCATGGGCGCCCGCCAGGAGACCTTCTTCGGCATCGCCGGCGTCGGCGACCTGGCCACGACCTGCTTCAGCCCCTCCGGGCGCAACCGCACCTGTGGCGAGCAGCTCGGTCGCGGCCGCAAGCTCAACGACGTGCTCGAGGACATCCCCGGCGTCGTCGAGGGCGTGCCCACGACCCGCGCGGTGGTGAGCCTGGCCCGCGAGCACCACGTGGAGATGCCCATCACCCAGGCGATCCACCAGGTGCTGTTCGAAGGCCTCGACCCGCTCGTGGGCATCACGCAGCTCATGACGCGGCAGCTCAAGGCCGAGCGGGTGGGGTGAGGGGAAATGCAGCATGCAGAATGAGAAATGAGCAAGGGCAATGGAGGTGTTAGCGGTCGCCTCAAAAAAAGAAACGTTCAACGCGCTGACTGCGCCATCCTTGGGGGCAGCATGTGAACTGGCTTGACCCGTTTTTTCTAACCGTTGGCTCGACGGCAGTCATCATTCTCGTTGTCGGCCTGCTGCTGAAACGTTTTCCGCCGGCAAAGATCAATCCGTACTACGGCTACCGCACCCCCTCGTCGATGCGATCACAGGAGCGATGGCACTTCGCTCAGCGATATTCCGCTTCCGTCATGATCCGAATGGGCGCAACGGTGACACCGTTCGCGATTTTGGGGCTGTTTGTGTCATGGCCCCCTGTGACCTCGATGATCGTCGCCTTGGCCGTGGTTGGAGCGATGGTGGCCATCCTGCTCGTCGGCACGGAGCGAGCCATTCGCCACCGATTCGAGGCTTGACCGACCGGAGGTGCCTGACCGCGTGCCACACCGCATGCCGTAGGCTGCTGTGTGCGAACGGCCATGGCGGGTTGATCTGCCCTGAAGGCATTCCGCATTTTCCTACACTTAACCTCATGGTGCCGATCGTGGGCATGGACGAGTTGGAGTCCGCGGCCGCGGCGTTGCGCGGCGGGCGGGTGGTGGCGTTCGCTACGGAGACGGTCTACGGGCTGGGCGCCGACGCGCTGGACGCCGAGGCGGTGGCGCGCGTGTTCGAGCTCAAGGCCCGGCCGCGGTTCGATCCGCTGATCGTGCACGTGGCCCGGGCGCAGGCGGTGCATGAGCTGGTCACGGACTTTCCGCCGGCGGCGCGGGAGCTGGCGGCGGCGTTCTGGCCGGGGCCGCTGACACTCGTGCTGGCCAAGGCCGCGGTCGTGCCGGACCTGGTCACCGCGGGCCTGGCGACGGTGGCCGTGCGCGTACCGGGCCACGCCGGGGCACGCCGCCTGATCGAGCTTGCCGGGGTGCCGGTGGCGGCGCCGAGCGCCAACCGCTTCGGCGGGGTCAGCCCGACCACGGCCGCGCACGTGCAGGAGGAGTTCGCCAACGTCGGGCCCGACGAGATCGCCTGCATCGTCGACGGCGGGGCTTGTGCCACCGGCGTCGAGAGCACGGTGGTGTCGGTGCTCGGCGATGAGCCGGCCGTGCTCAGGCCCGGCGGCGTGCCGCAGGAGCGGATCGAGGCGACGCTGGGGCGGGCGGTGAAGGTAGGGCAGGTGGGCAATGGTGGGGACGTGGCGGGGTATCAGTCGCCGGGGATGCTGTCGCGGCACTACGCCCCGCGGACGCCGCTGGTGGTGGTGGCCGAGCTGACGTCGTCGGCGTTGGCGAGCCATGCGGGGCAGGCGGTGGGGGCGCTGGCGTGGTCGGCGCGGGGCGAGGCGGCGGCGCGGGCGGGCGGGGCGGCGGCGGTGGAGGTGCTCTC
>SLDI01000374.1:0-5702 GCA_007125385.1 Phycisphaeraceae bacterium
GGCCGCCCACCGAGCCGCCGCTCGCCCGCAGCAGCAGCGACCCCGCGGCGATGAGAAACGCAACGACATAAAGCGTCGTCGCGTGGTAGAACGGGCTGAAGTTGTTGAAGAACACCTCGTAGCGCGCCTTGCGCGACAACGCCGGCATCGACCCGTCGAACGCCGCGAGATAGCTCTTGACCGCCGCCTCGAACCGCTCCGCGTCCCCGACGTGGTACGCCGACATCATGCGCGTGATCGCCTCCACCCCCGCGTGCGAGTCGCCCGCCACCCGCGCGTCCAGCGCAACACGGAAAAACGGCGCCCACTGCTCGTCAGGCCCCGTCGGCGGAACCATGTACGGCTCGTGGCCGTGCCAGGTGTTCATCACAACAACAATCTGCTGGTACAGACGCAGCACCGCCTGCTGGTAAGGGTTGCGGCTGCGCGCCGGCACGTCGCCGGCCCGGCGGGCCTGCTCGACAATCACCTCCCAGTAGGGAATCACCTCCGCCAGGCTCAGCCGCGCAACCGCCTCGTCGTGGGCATGCACCAGCGTGCGCACGTCCGGGTGGTCGATGCGAAAGACGCGATAGTGATTCGCCTCGTCGCGACGCGCCAGCACGTCCGCCAGCAGACGGATCGCGGGATGCCGCCGGCCGTCATGCTCGAAGCTCTGCCGACCCGAGAGGAACATCAGCGTCGTGCGCGCCACCGTGTCCAGCGGCTTGACACGCCCGTCCGCCGAGACCGGGATCGCCGCAAAGTCGCGCAGGTCGACCTCCCCCTGCCCCGGCCCGCTCGCGGGACGGCCCTGGAGCAGGATGAACACCACCGCCAGCAGCGCGGCGATCCACGGCGCGCCAGCGTGCAGACGTGCGATCATCGCCCGGCCCTCCCGGCAAACTGCCACAAACGCTGGCCGAAATGCATCAGCATCCCCAGCGCCACCAGCCCGCACGCGATGTACGGCAGCAGCCACCCCGGGTTCCGCACGACCTGGAGCACCGTCCCCGCGTCGTCCTGAAGATACGCGGACTGGTAGAACGTCGACCCCGCGTAACGCAGCGGATTGTTCATCGAGATCACCACCTCACGGTCCTCGTTCTGCGTCGGATCCACCAGGCGGATGCGGCTGGAGAAGTTGCGCGGCCGCTCCGTGCCCACGAACCGATCGTGACGGAACTCGACCAGGTGCATCGTGTAGGGCTTGTACGTGCGCTTGAAACGCAGCGACAGGTGATACGTGCGGCCGGCGACCTCGACGCTCTGGCTGGGCCCCAGCAGTTCGCTGACCAGCCAGGTGCCCAGACGCTCGCCGTCGCGATGCAGCGTGATGTACGCCGCGGGCGAGTCGATCTCCGCCCCGTCGACGCCGCGGGCGCGCGGCAGGGCGTTGACAACGTACTCGAGGCCGGCACCGCGATCGGCGGGGCTCTCGTCGCCCTCGGCGCGGGGCACCGGACGGGCGTTGGGGTACCACCGGTCCACCGTGATGGTCATCGGCAGCGCCTCGTGGGCGATGGGCTTGCCCCCGCCGCGCAGCTTGTGCTCGGCGATGGCCACCACGCGATCGAGCTCGGGGTCGCTGCGATCCAGGATCGCCAGCTCCGCCTCGCGCACATCCTCCACGTACTGCGCGTGACCGCCCTGGTAGATCGTCATCAGGCCTTCCTCGGCGAACAGGCCCGTCACGAACTCGCCCAGCAGAAGGACGATGATGCCCAGGTGGAGAATGATGATGCCGGCTCGCCTGGCGGCCAGCTTGAAGCGGATCGCGTGAGCGGCCAGCAGGTTGAGGATCAGCAGCCCGCCCAGCGTGTACCCGCCGGGAAAGGGAATGCTCCCCGCCACGCTGGCGAACTGCTGCGGCACGAAAAGCTGCAGCTCGATCCAGGCGATCGGCGTGCGGAAATACTGGCCCATGACGTCCCAGATGCCGGCGTGCACCTGGGCGAGCGTGCCGGCAAAAATGAGAAACATCGCCAGCGCGAACAGCGCGACGGTCAGCCGCAGCGAGGCGAGTGCGTGGGCGAAAGCTTTGACGGGCGTGGCGGTCATGTGGGCAAAGATGGTTCGTTTCGCGAAGCCGCCAGCCGTGTCAGTCGTAGACAGGTGCGCTGGCGTCGTCGGTGGGGGCGTCGGCGGGGTCGGTGGTGGCGGGGGCGGCGAGTCGGAAGCTCATCGCAAAGTCGCGCAGCTCCTGCTCATGCGCGTCCAGGCTCGCCGCGTCACCACTGGCCCGCACGAACCAGGTGTGCTCGACGCCCGCGGCGCGGATGATCGCCGCGAGCATCCCCGCGCCGCCGGCCGTGTCGATCCGCAGCGTCCACCCATGCACCGCCTGCTCGTCGCCGAAGGGCTCGAGCTTGTCGCGCAGTTGCTCGTCGCTGTCCAGCGGCGCCAGGCCGAGCTGCTCGCGCCACCGGTTGACGTTGGCGAGGTTGCCCCCGACGTCGCCGGGGAAGCTGGAGACGGCGATCTCGATGCCCGGCTCATCGTGGCCGTGGTCGCGGCTATGGAATGTAGCCAGCCGCATCGCCACGTCACGCTCGGCCTCGTGCCAGGCCGGCGGCGGCGTCCACGTCATCGCCGGGGCGCGGAACCCGCCAGCCCGGTCCGACGCCGCGGGCTCCGCGCCGGCGAACTGCGGGCGCGGCGGATCCTTGGGCGCCTCGTAGACGCGGATACCCTCCTCCTCGCAGCCCCAGGCGCCAAGGAGCAGCACCGGGGCCAGCAACGCCGCGATGCGTCGTGTCAGAACCGGGCCTGTCCGCCGCCGTCCTATCACCATGCCGAGCGTTTCCGGAGCCTGCGCGGGTCAGGGCCGACAGTATAACGCAGCCGCGGCTGCTCCGGGCGCGGCGACATCAAGCGGCGACATCAAGTGAGACTCCGGCGAACCGTTCGCCAACCGCATCAGCCAGGGCGTTGTCGGCCATGTGAGAGAGCGTCAGGCTTCGCCCCGGGGTTCGGCCCTGCACCGCGGCTGGCGACGAGTCGATTGCCTCTCGCTGGTCGCCCAGCAGTAGCCAGCGATCCGTGTGCCAGGGCGCCTTCAATCCATTCCTCGAGGATGGGGTGCCACTCAACGCCGTGAACTTCACGCGTGGCGGCGCTGATGTAGGGTGGGTAGAGCGAAGCGAAACCCACCATGCTGGCCGTGGAAGCCCGCCGCAACCGGTGGGTTTCGCTTCGCTCTACCCACCCTACAGCCGGAGTTCACGGCGTTGGGTGCCACTGACAAGCGGAGGCCGCGGAGCTTCTCAGTGCGGATCGGCGTCACGGACCCGTCACGCCAACAGGGCCGAGGACGGCCTTGTCAGTGGCACCCGCGACGATCGGACTGAAGATGCTCAGATGCGCGTTGCAATTAATCGCAGCGCCTCGTCGGTGCCACACCGCACCGCCCGGGATGCTGTCTGCTCCAGGCATCGCACATCGCAGCCTTCGGCCTGCCCTGTGGCACCCACAGGGCGACTTCTCACTCACGCCCTCCAACTTGAGCCGCGACACCGGCCGCCCCGGACTTAAATTCGTATTATAATGCGGCTTGACCTGATCCGCATTTTAAGGAACCGTCCATGCCCGATCTCGCTCAGACGCTCAAAACCGAAATTCGCCGCCTGGCACGCTCGGAAATTCGTGCGGAGAACCAGAAGCTCCGTGATGATTCGGCCCGTTACCGCCGCGACATCGCCGCACTGAAACGCCAGGTCACGGAACTGACGCGCGAGCTCGCCTTCCTGCGCCGACAGGAGCAGAAGCGCGTCGCGCAGCAGCCCCCGGCCAACGGCACGCAACGCGTACGCTTCTCACCAAAATGGCTCCGATCACATCGCGGCAAGCTCGGCCTGTCGCAGGAGGACTACGGCCGGCTCGTCGGCGTCTCCGGGTTGACCATCTACAACTGGGAAAACGGCAAGACCAACCCGCGACAGCAGCAGCTCGCCGCCTGGGCCCAGGTGCGCAACCTCGGCAAACGCGAGGCGCACAAGCGCCTGGAACTGCTGCAATAGCCCCCGCCCCGTCCGCCCGCCCATCGCCTCACCGCGACGCCCGGGCGACGCGCCTCGTCTCACCCTCGCGGATGGGCCAGTGCGGGGCGATCGTCGTCTCGTGATACCGGCGGATGAACGCCTCCCCCTGCAACCGGCAGCCGCGCATCACGGTGTCCACGTAGCTGCGGGCGATCACCGCGCCCTCGGGGATGCGCGTGTGCTCCGGCCTGGGCAGGTAGGTGTAGACCGTGCCCGCGAATCGCGGCGTAACGGCCGACGTGACCTCGATCCGGTCGTAGCACCACTCGCGCTCGTCCAGGCGGGCCAGCTCGGCGTCGTCGTGAAGCTCGAACACCGTGCCCACCATGCTCGCACCCGCCGCCGGCTCGATGCCCAGCACGATCACCGGCGCGGGCTCATCGTCCTCGACAAACTGCCGCCGGGTCACCACGTTCCACAGCCGGCGGTACCCCCGGAGCGTCGCCGCGTGCATCGCGCCGGGCGGCTGGGCCCTGCCAAGCGTGACGTTGGCGCTGTCCGGGCACATGAGCGAGCCATAGCCGAAAACGTGAACCATCTGCGCGCTCCCAAAGCGGCGGTCATCGGCCATGATAACCGCCCCGCGGAAGCTGGCCAAAGCCGTGTGCGGGCGCGCCGACCGCCTCAGCTCGGCCAGAGACGCTGAAGCTCACGCGGCAGTTGCTGGCGCACATCCTGGATCTCGCCGCGCGTCACGTGCGCGCTGAGCAGCCGGAACACCGACTCCACGGCATGGCGAGGGTCGATGCCCGCCGCCGCGTTGCGCAGCTCGTGCTGGACGTGCTCGACGAACGGCCGCTCGCCGCCAAGATCGCTGCGCGGCGTGCGCGACGGGTTCCACCCCTCGTAGTAGAAGCCGCGGATCAGCATCGGCAACTGCGCCCCGAGATGCACCGCCTCCTCCGGCATCAGCCGATCACGCAGGGCGTGCAGCACCACGCGCAGGGCGGTGTAGGCCTGCGACTCGTCGTCATAAGGACCAATCCGCGCAAGCTCCTCCAGCCACTGGTGCGTTTTCTGCAATGTCGAATCAAAGACGGCCACGTGTCGCGTGGTCATGTCTCACCTCGCTGATGCAGGCAGAATCGTGATCGCGAGTCGTGGCTCCTTGTAATGCTCGCGCCGCGGGCTGCGACAAACAAGGCCCGGCCGGAAAATACGATCCGGCCCGAAAGATCGGGCGGGTGATGACCCGACCCGGAGCGCGATCCCGATCCTGATTCCCGGACCCACACAACGCGTGATTCCCGGATCCACAGAATGGGTGCCACTGACAAGCGGAGTCCGCGGAGCTTGTCCGTGCGGACATGAGTAGCGGATGCGACGTGCCCTGATCGGGGTGCCACTGGCGGCTTGTCCGCCAGTGCCCAGGCGCACCGAAGCCCATCCACCTTGCAAATGCCATCTTTGCGAAGGCCCTCCGGCAGCGCCCCGGCAGGGGCGAAGGGTTGTAGCCACGGGTGGAGCGCAGCGGAACCCGTGGTAAGCGTGGCCATGGATCAACCTGCCCCGGCGGGGCAGAGGCGGCGTTGACGCACCCTGCCGCCGCGGAGTTCGTTCATTCGTGACAACCACGGGTCCCGCGGCGCTGCACCCGTGGCTACAGCCCGTCCCCCGCCACCATTTTCAGGTGCCCCCGGCAAGCCGCCAGCGGCATCCGCGGCGGTGAGCCGTCTCGCGCAC
>SLDI01000034.1:0-18557 GCA_007125385.1 Phycisphaeraceae bacterium
CGAGGACGTCCGCAGCCTCACCGAGCAGCACCTCGCCGGCCACGACGTCGTATGCCACCTCGCCGCCATCAGCAACGACCCCATGGGCGATCTCGACCCGGCGCTGACCTACAGCGTCAACCGCGACGCCTCGATCGACCTCGCGCGCAAAGCCAAGGCCGCGGGCGTCGCCCGCTTCCTCTTCTCCGGAAGCTGCTCCATCTACGGTGCGGGCGAAAAGCTCGACCTGGAAGAGACCGACCCGCTGCATCCGCTGACCGCCTACGCCAAGAGCAAGATCGACACCGAGCAGGCCGTCGCCCCTCTCGCCGACGACACCTTCACCGTCGCGTTCCTGCGCAACGCCACGGCCTACGGCCACTCGCGCAATCTGCGCATCGACCTGGTCGTCAACAACCTGCTCGCCTCCGCGCTCGCCTACGGCGAAATCCGCATCCACAGCGACGGCACGCCCTGGCGGCCGCTGATCCACTGCCGCGACATCGCCCGCGCCTTTGTCGCCTTCGCCCAGGCGCCCGCCGACGTCATCCAGGCCCAGGCCGTCAACATCGGCGGCAACGCGGAGAACTACCAGGTCAAGGACGTCGCCGACCGCGTCAAGCAGCTCATGCCCGGCGCCAGCGTCACCTTCACCGGCCAGACCGGCGCCGACCCGCGCAACTACCGCGTCAAGTTCGACAAGCTCAACCGCCTGCTGCCCGATTTCAAGCTCGAATACGACCTGACCCGCGGCATGGAAGAGCTCCACCGCGCCATGATCGACCACGGCTTTACCGCCGAGGACTTCGAGGGCGACCGCTTCGTCCGCCTCAAGTCCCTCCAGAAACGCATCGACCTGCTCACCCAGACGGCATAAGCCGCTCGCGGCTTCGCGAAGCTGACCCTAACCTCAAGCCCCCGAGAAACCCATGCAGTTCCACGAAACCCCACTCTCCGGCGCCTACACCATCGAGCTCGAAAAACGCGGTGATGACCGCGGCTTCTTCGCCCGCGCCTTCTGCCAGGACGAGTTCCGCGCCCACGGCCTCGCCACCGACATCCTCCAGATCAACGACTCGCTCAGCGCCCACAAGGGCACGCTGCGCGGCATGCACTACCAACTGGCCCCGGCCAGCGAGACCAAGATCGTCCGCTGCATTCGCGGCGCCCTCTGGGACGTCATGCTCGACCTGCGCCCCGACTCGCCGACCTTCGGCCAGTGGTTCGGCACCGAGCTCACCGCCGAGAACCGCCGCATGATGTACGTGCCGCGCGGCTTCGCCCACGGGTTCATCACCCTCGCCGACGACACCGAAGCCTTCTACATGGTCGACGCCGCCTACGCCCCCGACCAGGAACGCGGCGTGCGCTGGAACGACCCCAAATTCGCCATCGACTGGCCCATGGAGCCCACGGTGATCTCGGACAAAGACGCCAACCATCCCGACTTCGACCCGGCGCATCATCTGGGTGCCGCGAACGTCTAATGTCTTGCCTCTGCCGGCCAGACGGCTGGCGCATTGAGTAGCCCGACCGGCCGTCAACCTTTCGACCACCGCCATGCGAATCCTCCTGACAGGTGCAAGCTCTTTCACCGGCACGTGGTTCGCGACCGAGCTCGCGGCCGCCGGCCACGATGTCACCTGCACGCTTACCCGGCCGCGCAACGCCTACGACGGCCTGCGCCGCCAGCGAGTCGAGCGCGTGGCCGAGCGCGCCCGGCTCGTCGACGCCACTCGCTTCGGCGACGACAGCTTCCTCGAGCTCTGCCGGGATCAGCCCTGGGACGTGCTGTGCCACCACGCCGCCGACGTCACCAACTACAAAGGCGATGACTTCGATGTCGCTGCGGCCCTGGCCAACAACACGCGCAATGTCGACGCCGTGCTCGCCGCCTTGTCCGGCAACGGCTGCCGGGGTCTCGTCGCCACCGGCTCGGTCTTCGAGCCCGGCGAAGGGGCGGGCTCGGACAGCCTCCCGGCCTTCTCGCCCTACGGCCTGTCCAAGGCTCTGAGTTGGCAGATGCTCACCTACTACGCCGATCGCCACGGCATGTCCGCCGCCAAGCTCGTCATCCCCAACCCCTTCGGCCCGCTCGAGGAGCCGCGTTTCACCCACTACCTGGTCAAGACCTGGGCCCGCGGCGAGGCCGCCGGGGTCAACACGCCCGCCTACGTGCGCGACAACATCCACGTCGGTCTGCTGGCACGGGCGTACGTGCGCTTCGTCGAAAGTGTCGTTGAGCAAGGGGCGCCGGCGAAACTCAAACCAAGCGGCTACATCGAAACCCAGGGCGCCTTCGCCCAGCGCTTCGCCGTCGAGATGCGTCCGCGCCTCGGCCTGGCGTGTGAGCTCGAACTTGCGAGCCAGCGTGACTTTCCGGAACCACGTATCCGCATCAACACCGACCCGCTCGACCCCGCCGAGTACGGCTGGGACGAGAATGCGGCCTGGGACGCCATCGCCGAGCATTACCGGAGGACCCTCAGTATGGGTGCGCCGCAAGCATGAAGTGCCTCGTCGTCATCGTCTGCTACAAGGCCGTCGACCTGACCATCGACTGCCTGCGCTCGCTCGAGCCGGAGATCCCTACGGTCCCTGGCACGAAGGTCGCCGTGTGCGAGAACGGCACCGGGCCGGAGGCCGTCCGTGCGCTCGAGGAAGCCATCGCCGCCAACGGCTGGTCCGACTGGATCGAGCTGACGGCGATCCACCCCAACCGCGGCTTTACCGGCGGCAACAACGCGATCCTCGAACCGGCCCTGGCCAGCGAGAACCCGCCGGACTACTTTCTGCTGCTCAACGCCGACACGATCGTCCGGCCGGGGGCGCTGAAGCAGCTCATCGACGCCGCGGACGCGGCGCCGGAAGTGGGCATCATCGGCCCGCGGCTGGAGGGTGAGGATGGGGAGCCACAGGTGAGTGCTTTCCGTTTTCACCGTCCGCTCAGTGAGTTGATCCGTGCTGCGGACACAGGCCCAATCACCCGTGTGTTCGCTGGACACGAGGTTGTGATCGGTGTGCCCAACGAACCGATGGACGTGGAGTGGGTCAGTTTCGCCTGCGCACTGGTGCGGCGCCAGGTGTTCCAGGCAGTGGGCACGTTCGACGAAGGCTACTTTCTTTACTTCGATGATCCGGATCTGTGTCGGCGAGCCGATGCCGCTGGGTGGACGGTTCGTCATTGGCCTTCAGCGAGGGTGGTGCACCTGTGCGGGCAGAGCAACCCCCTTGTCGAGCGAGAGCGCCTCAAGACACGGAGGCCGTCGTACTTCTATGTTTCGCGCACACGGTATTTTGCGAAGTACTACGGCCGATCAGGCCTGGCTGCCGCCAACATGCTCTGGCTGGTCGGGCGAATGGTGTCGCTACTGCGCAAGGTTTGTGAACGGAAGCAACAACGCACCTGCAAGCTCGAGTGGCGTGACATCTGGACGAACTTCTGGTCGCCGCTGCGGCTACCGAACCAACGAGAGGTAGAGCTGTGGCGATGAACAGATCGCGGCTTGCGGCGAAAGAAGTCCTGGTTTTCTCATGAGTACGGCCACTCAATCACAGCCTGTCTCTGGAACCGGGTGGTCATTGGGACTTCCCGATGCGCGGCCCTGCCGCATGTGTGGCGGGAGCACACGCCCGTGGCTTGAGGTGCCCCTGGATTGGCGACGGCCGGCCGAACTCCCGGTCGAGCCATACCACCTTGTGTGGTGTGACCACTGCCTGTTCGGCGAACTGCATCCGCGACCGACAGTGGAACAGGTGTTGCAGTCCTACCAGGTGGATGATTACTACACCCATCACGCCTCTCTGGAACGCCAGGAGCCGACAAGCTTCCTCGCAAGACTAAAGCGCCGCCTCGCATCGCACCTTGATCGGGGGCCGTCGATACTTCAGCGGCTGGTCGCCAACACGGTTTCCCCTCCCGCAGCGGTTCTGGATGTGGGGTGTGGTGGTGGGGGCTTCATGATCGAACTGGCCCGCCGAGGATATACCGTGCGCGGTCTTGAGCCGGATCCGGCTGCCCGAGCGCGTGCCGTCGATCGTGGATTACAAGTGGATGCGGCGACCATCGAGGAGCTGGTGGTCTCGTCCTGGCAGGAACGGTATGACGCTGTCGTGATGCGTCACGTTCTGGAGCATTGTCTCGACCCACGAACGGCCATTCGCGTTGCAAGATCCCTTCTGAAGCCATCCGGGATTCTGATCATCGAAGTGCCGAACAATGCTGCCGCCGGTGTGCTTCAGAACGGAAAGACGTGGCACTGGCTCGATGTTCCTCGCCATCTGAATTTCTTCACGGGAAGGAGCCTGGAGCGCTTGATCAATGAAGCGAACATGGACGCGGTGGAAGTCGGTTACCGCGGCTACGTTAGACAGTTTAATCAGAAGTGGTTGCGACAGGAGGAACTCATCCGTGCTCGACTGGGAGTGGCCTCCGTGGGCGGGTGGTGGAACTGGTGGCTTCTGATGAGGACATGCTGCGCATCCCACGAGCGCAAATACGATTCGGTGTACGCGGTCGCGCGGAACCAGGGCGAGGATTCCAAGACGCCTCAGCGATGACGTCCCGGAACTGAAGCGTCGGGCTCACACGGTACGCCGCCAACGCCGTGTGGCTGATCGATGCCAATCGCCGATGAGAGAAGACGTTGCATGCAACGTGTCTCCACAAGTGCCGGGCGCAGTGGCGCGACGGCTGCATAAGCGTCCGGCCCTCGCCTGTCCCCTCGGCGCGACGCACGAGGTCCAGCGGCGATGACCTCATGACACAAACCGCTCCTTCCATCCGAGCCAAGACGCCGTCTTCCGGCGTGACGGCCATCGGTGTCGTCGTCATCGGCCGCAACGAAGGCGAGCGCCTGCGCCGCTGCCTCGCGTCCCTCCAGAGGGCCGGGTCCATGCCGCTGGTCTACGTGGATTCCGGCTCGACGGACGACAGCGTCGCGATCGCCACGGGACTGGGCGTGGACGTCGTGCACCTGGACATGTCCCGCCGGTTCACCGCCGCTCGGGCCCGCAACGCCGGGCTGGCCCGCCTGCGCGCGACTCACCCTGGCCTGAGCTTCGTCCAGTTCGTCGACGGCGATTGCGAGATTGACCCGGGCTGGTTCGAGCACGCGGCGACGGTGCTGGCCGATGACCCTGGTCTGGCCATCGTCTGCGGCCGCCTCCGCGAAAGACACCGCGAGGCCAGCGTGTACAACCGCCTGTGCGACATGGAGTGGGCCGAGCCGCCGGGTGAGGCGACGTGGTGCGGCGGGATCTTCCTTGCCCGGATGGAGGCGATCGTGGGGCAGGGGGGCTTCCGTGACGACATGATCGCGGGGGAGGAGCCTGAACTGTGCGTGCGCCTTCGACGCGACGGCTGGCGCATTCGCCGGGTCAGCGCCGAGATGGCCACGCATGACGCGGCCATGACGCGGTTCCGCCAATGGTGGCGGCGTTGCGTTCGAGGCGGTCATGCATTCGCTCACGGGGCCTGGCTTCACGGGCGCAGCCGGCAGCGCCACTGGGTCCGCGAATCACGCAGGACCTGGTTCTGGGGCGTGGCCCTGCCAGCATTGATCCTGCTCGCAAGCTGGCCGACCGCCGGTTTGAGTTTCGGGCTGTCCGCGGGCTACCTGGTGCTGGGCTACCGCGTCTACCGCCACCAGCGCGCTCGTGGCCACGGACCGGCGGACGCCCGGCTCTACGCCGCCTTCTGCGTGCTGGGCAAGTTCCCGGAGGCCCTGGGCCAGATGCAATTCCACTTCCATCGCCTGCTCCGTCATCGGAACCCCGCCGTGCTCCACAGGCCGGACCGGACCGACAGCGGCGGCGCCGACGGCCGAGAAGGGCGGCAGCTGCGTGTGCTCTACCTTGTGAACCAGTACCCCTTGCTGAGCCACAGCTTCATCCGTCGCGAGATCGCCGCCGTCGAGGCCAGCGGGGTGCACGTGACGCGTGTGTCGCTGCGCGAGACCGGACCTCAGCTCCAGGCCGACGACGCTGCCGAACGCGAACGGACGCACGTGATCCTTGGCCGTGGCCTGGTGCCGCTGCTCGCCTGCGCTGCCGCCGTTGCTCTGCGTCGGCCGGGGCGGTTCCTCGCGACGCTGCGCCTGGCCGGTCGCTGCGGGCGTTCCGAGCGCAGGTTGATCGCTCACCTGGCCTACCTGGTCGAGGCTTGCGCCGTGTGCAGGCTGGCCGCAGCCGAGTCCATCGACCACATCCACGCGCATTTTGGCACCAACTCCGCCGCCGTGGCGATGTATTGCCAGGGGATCGGTGGCCCGCCTTACAGCGTCACCGTCCATGGGTCGGAGGAGTTCGACAGGCCCGAAGCGCTGTGCCTGGGGGAGAAGCTCAGCCGCGCCGCGTTCGCCGTCGCGGTCAGTTCCTTCGGTCGAAGTCAACTCCTGCGGTGGTGTCCGCACGCGCACTGGCCCAACATCCACCTCGTGCGATGCGGCCTTGATCCGGCTTATCTCGAGCATGTGCCCAGCCCCGTGCCCGACGTGCCGCATCTGATTTCCGTCGGACGACTCTGTGAGCAGAAGGGCCAGCTCCTGCTGCTTGAGGCCGCTGCACGCCTGCGGGAGGAGCACCCCGACTTTGAGCTGAGCCTCATCGGTGACGGCCCGATGCGCCCGGCACTGGAAACTCAGATCGACGCGCTCGAGCTGCATGGCTGTGTGCATCTGCTGGGCTCGCTGGACAACGCGCGCGTTCGCGAGCACCTGCTCCAGGCCCGGGCCATGCTCCTGCCCAGCTTCGCGGAGAACCTGCCCGTGGTCATCATGGAAGCCTTGGCCCTGGGCCGACCCGTGCTCAGCACCTACGTCGCCGGCATCCCGGAACTCGTCGAGCCGGGCGTCTGTGGCCATCTCGTGCCGGCCGGTGACGTCGACGCCCTGACCATCGCGATGGGCAAGCTGCTCGAGACCTCGCCGGACGAACTGACCCGCATGGGTCAGGCAGGCGCTGAACGTGTCCGCCAGCGGCACGACGCTGACAAGGAAGCCGACAAGCTCGGCGAGCTCTTTCTGCACCACGCTCGGCTGCGGGCGCTCGCTGAGCGCCGCGTCGGAGCCCTCCATGAACAGGATGCCGCCGATGATCCCGACCTCACGCCTGAACGAGCCACCACCCATGGCTGACCAGACGGCACTGCCCGTGACTTTCCTCATGCTCGGCTTCCAGCGATGCGGCACCACCTGGGTCGACGAAGCGCTGCGCGAGCATCCGGAGATCTTCCTGCCCGCCGCGAAGCAGACGTTCTACTTCAACCGCTACTACGACGAAAAGCCCCTGGCCTGGTACGCTGGCCACTTCGCCGACGTCCAGCCGCAGCACAAGGCTGTCGGTGAGATCGCCTCGCACTACACGGCTCCGGAGGTCATCCCCCGCATCGCCCGCGAACTGCCCCATGTCCGCATCATCCTGGCCATGCGAAACCCCGTCGAACGCGCCGGCAGCAACTTCTTCGCCAAGCAGGGGGTTGAAGGCAACAGCTGGAGCTCGTTCGAGGAAGCCATCGAGCAGAGTCCGGCGCTGCTGACGCGCGGTCAGTTCGCCGACACCGTCGAGGCCCTGCTCGAGCATTACGACCGTGAGCAACTGCTGTTCCTCTTCTATGACGATCTGCTCAAGGATGACCGCGCGTACCTCCGCTCGATCCTGCGCTTCATCGGCGTCGACCCCAGCTTCGAGTCCTCGCAGATCGGCCAGCGCCGCTACGGCTCCAAGACGGCGCGGCTGCGCAAGGTGCTGGGGCCGATCGGCCGTAGCCGCGTGCTGCATCGGTTCAGGCGCACGACACTGTTCAACCTGGCGCGCAGGACCATCAATCGCTTCGACCGGATCGACTACAACCGCGCTATCGATCCCACCACCCGCGCCAGGCTGGTCGAGCACTTCCGACCCTACAACGACCGATTGGCCGAGCTGACCGGCCGTGACCTCAGCGCCTGGAACCGCTGACCGACGCACGCACACCGTCATGATGCTCCTTCTCGAGATTCTCCTGTGGCTGGCCGTGATGCTGGTCGGCCTGCCGACGGTGGTGCTCATGGTGCAGTGCGCCGTGGCCACGGTCGGACCGGTGCGCCGCGCCCCGGACCCGATGCCCGATCAGCCGCGTCCGCGTACCGCGGTGCTCGTTCCCGCCCACGATGAGCAGGAGATCATCGCCGACACGATCCGCCGGCTGCGGACGCAGCTCGAGGCCGGCGATCGGCTGGTTGTCGTCGCGGACAACTGCACGGACGCGACCGCGGCACGCGCCCGCGCCGCCGGCGCCGAGGTCATCGAACGCGAGGATCCCCAGCGCCGTGGCAAGGGGTACGCCCTGGCACGCGGCGTGAGCCTGCTTCGCGCCGATCCGCCGCAGGTGCTCGTCGTCATCGACGCCGATTGCCGCGCCGAGCCGGGCACCATCGATCACCTGGCCCGCCTGGTGGGGCGGTTGAATCTTCCCCAGCAGGGGCTCGATCTGCTCGACGCTCCGCCCGGCCTGGCCACCCGCGCCGCCATCTCCCAACTCGCGTTCGTGGTCAAGAACCACGTTCGACCCACGGGCCTGCAGCGTCTGGGCGTGCCCTGCCCGCTGATGGGCACGGGCATGGCGATTCCTTTCGCGGCCCTGGATCAGGTGGACCTCGCCACGGGCCACCTCAGCGAGGACATGAAGCTCGGCATCGACCTGGCGATCGCGGGCTACCCCGCGCGGTTCTGTCCGCAGGCCAAGGTCTTCAGCCCGATGGCTGGCGATACGGCTTCATCGCTGACGCAGCGCACCCGCTGGGAGCAGGGCCACCTCCACACGCTCCTGACGCAGACGCCGCGACTGCTCTACCACGCCCTGCGCCAGCGCCGGCCGCGGCTGCTGGCGATGGCCGCGGACCTCTTGGTGCCGCCGCTGGCCGCGCTGAGTCTGCTGGTGCTCGCGGTGATTTTCTGGACCGGCCTGGGGGCGGCGCTCGGGGCTTCACCTTGGCCGCTCTACCTGAGTTCGGCCCTCGCTCTGGGGTTGGCGCTGACGGTTCTGGCCGCCTGGGCACGCTTTGGCCGCGATCGCGTCCCGGCGCAGGCTCTGCTTGCGATCCCGGTCTATATTTTGTGGAAGCTTCCGATATACGTCGGGTTCCTCTGGCAGCGCCAGCGGGACTGGGTGCGTACCCAGCGCCAAGCCCCTCGCCCGCCTCCCTGACCTTGAGCCATTCCCCATGCCCGCCCACGCCCCATCAGCCGATGCCCTGCCGACCGTCAGCCTCCTGGGCATCACGCTGCACGCCGTGACCGAACGGCAGGCGATCGAGCACATTCTCGCGAAGCTCGACGAGGGGCAGGGGGGGTGGGTCGTCACACCCAACCTCGATCATCTGCGCCGCCTGACGCGCGACGCGGCGTTCCGCGAGCTGTGCCTGCAAGCGGATCTGCGCGTCGCCGACGGCATGCCGCTGATCTGGGCCTCGCGGCTGCGGCGCACGCCGCTGCCCGAGCGCGTCGCCGGCTCGCACCTGATCTGGTCCCTGTCAGCCGCCGCCGCCGAAGCCGGCCGCTCCATCTTCCTGCTCGGCGGCGAGCCGGGCACTGCCGAAGCGGCGGCCGGGATGCTCACGCGTCACGCGCTGGGCCTGCGTGTCGCCGGCACGCTCTGTCCGCCGGTGGGCTTCGAACAGGACGACGCCTTCATTCAGACCATGACACAGGCGCTGGTAAGCGCCAATCCCGACATTATTTACGTGGCACTGGGCTCGCCCAAGCAGGAACGCCTGATCGCGCAGCTCCGCCCGGCGCTGCCGGGCGCCTGGTGGCTGGGCGTGGGCATCAGCTTCAGCTTCGTCTGCGGCCACGTCAGACGCGCCCCGCGCTGGATGCAGCGCCTGGGCCTGGAATGGGTCCACCGCCTGGCCCAGGAGCCGCGTCGCCTGGCCAGGCGATACCTGCTCGAAGGCCTGCCTTTTGCCGCCCGATTGCTCGCCGGCGCCACCCTCCGCGGCCTGACCGGTCGAGCCGGACCCGCCAGCGCCCCAACTTCGTCACGCTCCTAATTCGCCACCGCCGGCATGCCGATCCAGCTAATCGGCCGCCCCGGCGCGGTGGCGATCCTGGCAAATGGGGCAAACCCGGGCGATCAGGGTGAGTCGCTGCCAACGTCCTGGCAATTTCCCGCCCAGCACTCCTTGGTGCGAGCCTTGACGCGGATATACTAAAGCTACCGGGTTCGGGGGTGGGGGCGCACAGCCGCGTCTCACGGAGAGGAGACAGGTCACCGAACAACCGATGCAACTGCAAGCGCCACATCAAGTAGCGCCCGCTGGCGATGGCGATGGATCCGCACCTGCGCCCGTGCATGCCCTCGTCCTGCTCGCCGGTGCGCCCAAGCCCTCGCCGCTGCTCAGCGGGGCGCAGCGCTGCGTCGTGGACCTGCCCTTCGACGAGCGGCGCGACCTGCTCGCCCTCTGGCTGGAGCAGTGCCGCACACTCTTTAACGGCTGCGATGAGCAGCCTTTGCAATTGCGCCTGCTCGCCAACGCCAACGTCCCGTCGCCGCGCCCGCGCAGCGACGAGGAGATGGCGGACCTCGCCCCGTTCGCCATCCGCATCGAGCAGGAGACGACGGCGTACCGAGGCAGCGGCGGAGCGCTGCGTGACGCGGTCGCCGCCCATGACGATGACGATCGCATCCTCGTCGCCACCGCCGGCCAGCTCCTGCTCCACCCGTTGAACGAGCTGGTGGCCCTGCTCTGTGCCGAGGCGGCCGACATCACCGTGTTCAGCCACCGTGACGGCACGCCCGGCGGGCTTTTCTACCTGCGCTGCGGCTGCCTGCGCGACCTGCCCGATCGCGGCTTCATCGACTTCAAGGAGCAGGCCCTTCCCCGGCTCGCGCGGCGCCACACCGTGCGCGTCGTCGAGACCGCCGGCCCCAGCGCGCTGCCCGTGCGCACGCAGCGCGACTACCTCACCGCCCTGCGGTGGTTCCACGGCCACGGCGGCGCTGCGGCGCTGCGCGACCCGTTTGCCGAAGACTGCCACCGCACCTTCGCCATCGTCGAGCCGGGCGCCGCGGTTGCCTCTGACACCCACATTCACGATGCGGTCGTCCTCGCGGGCGCCCGGGTGGAAAGCGGCGCGACGGTGGTGCGCTGCGTCGTCGGCCCGGGCGCGAGGGTGCCGCGCGGCGCCCGCGTCGTGGACGAGATCATCACCGGCCCGAGCCAGGCCAGGGAGCGACAGTGATGTTGCCCAGCGGTTGGCGCCGAAACGGCTGGAGCCACTGGCACTTCATCGCCGCCGCCGCGATGGGCGTCGCGGCCGTGGCCGTGACATGGCCCGCCTGGGCCGACATCTATCGCATCGGCCGGATCGACGAGGAGTCCAGCCACATCTTTCTCGTGCCCATCGTCGCCGCCTGGCTCATCTGGGTGCGCCGCGCCCGCTTCGGGCAGTGCCGGCCGGTCGACCCTTACGTCGGACCGCTGATCATGGCCCTGGGGTGGTTCCTCTCGGCGTACGGGTACCACAACGGCATCCAGTCGTTCTGGCATGGCGGGGCCGTGATCCTGCTGATCGGCGCCGTCGCGACAGTGCTCGGCCGCGAGGTGCTCATGCGCTACCTGCCGGCGGTCATCGTGCTGGGGTTCCTCGTGCCGATCCCCGGCATCATGCGCCAGCAGATCGCCATCCCCCTGCAGACCGCGACCGCCCAGATCACGCACGACCTCGTCGAGCTCGGCGGCGCGACCATCGACCGGGCGGGCAATCTGCTTCAGATCAACGGTGTCGACGTCGCCGTCGCCGAGGCCTGCAACGGCATGCGCGGTGTCTTCGCCCTGGCGCTGGTCTCCTACGCCTTCGCCTTTGGCACGCCGCTGCGGTGGTACGCCCGCGGCCTGATCCTGCTGGCCAGCCCTCTGGTGGCGCTGGTGATCAACATCATCCGGATGATGCCCACCGTCTGGCTCTATGGCTACGCGCCGCAATCCGTGGCCGACCAGTTCCATGACTGGAGCGGCTGGATCATGCTGGGCCTGGCGTTCCTCCTGCTGCTGGCGCTGCTGCACGTGCTGCGCTGGGCGATGATCCCCGTGACCCGCTACACGCTCGCCAATGACTAGAGGACCCCGATGAGCCCCGCCACGCGCTACAAGCATTGGACGAGTTGGCTGGTGCCGGCCCTGGCCGTGGCCATGCTCGCCGGTGTCGCCGTCGAGACGCGGACGCGTCCCACCGCCGAGGACGCCGAGCCGTACCATCGCCACGTGGCCGAGGTCATCGAGCGGGTGCCCTACCGCATCGACGGCTGGGTCGGCATTGACGAACCGCCGCCGCCCGAGGCGATGGCCCTGCTCAGGCCCAACACGATCGTCGCCCGCCGCTACGAGAACATCGAGACCGGCGAGCGCGTCTCGCTCGTGCTGGTGCACTGCCGCGACGCGCGCGACCTGGCCGGCCACTACCCGCCGATCTGCTACCCCGCCCACGGCTGGACGCAGACCCGGGCCGAACCGATCCAGCGCCGGCTGGGCGAGGCCCCCATCGCCGCGATGACCTACGACTTCACCATGCGCCGCGCCGCGGGCACCAGCGGCATGACGGTGGAGAACTTCCTGATCCTGCCTGACGGCCGCATCGTCTCGGAGATGCGCGAGGTCCGCCGCGCCGCCGGCGAGTACACCCGGCGCATCTACGGCGCGGCGCAGGTGCAGCTTGTTTTCACCCCGGACACGCCGGCGGAGCGTCGCGAGCAGATCTTCCAGACCCTGGTCGGCGAGCTCCGCGAGGCAATCGAGGCCATCCGGGCCGGAGAAGTTCACGATGAATCAGCATGACGAGCGTCCGCCCACCGGCCGGGCCGAGGCCGACCTGTTGCCCGGGCCGCTGCTGAGCCGGGCGGACGACGCCAGCCAGGAGCCGGAGGAGTCGCCGCTGCTGCGCATGCATCGGATCATGCGCGGCCGGTATCACTGGGCCATCATTCTCGCCCTCGTGGGGCTGGTCGGCGGCGGCTACGGCGCCGCGCAGCTCTGGGAGCCGGATTACCGCAGCGAGGCGCTGCTTCACTTTACCCCGGTCATTCCGCGCGTGTTGTACCGAACGGAGGAGACGGGCGTGATGCCCCGCTTCGACGCCCACCTGCGCTCCCAGGCCGCATTCATGAGCCAGGGCCGCACGGTCACGCGCGCCATGGAAAGCGAGCTGTGGCAGCCGCACGGTCGCGGCATCTCGCCCGATGCCGTCGATGCCTTCGAGCGCGCGCTCGACGTGCGGGTCGATGGCGAGTTGATCCGGATCCGCTTCAACGACGGCAACCCCGCCCGCGCCCGCGCCGGCGTCCAGGCGATCGTCCGGGCCTACCAGGAGCTCTACGAAGACCAGCTCGACCAGGACAACCCGCGGCGCATCCGCATCCTCGAGGAGCGCAGAACCGCCCTGGAGCGTCGCATCGCCAACCTGCGAGATCGCATCCGCACCGCGACAGGGGAATTCGGCTCGGCCGAGGCCCTGGAGCGCATGTACAACTATCGCCAGGCCCAGGCCGCCCGCCTCGAGGGCAGGCTCCAGGATCTTCACCTGGATCTGGCCGGCGTGGCCTCCGTTCGGGAGCTGATGCGTCAGCGCATCGGCGAAAACGGCATGGACCTGGAGGAGCTCAGCCTCGACGAGATCGCCGAATTTGATCCGGAAGTCCGCCAGTTGCTCCAGCTCCGCCGACAGAAGCTCGAGGAGAAGCGCTACCTTGAGGCCCGCGGTTTCGGCGAACGATCTCGCCAGATGCGAAGGGTGGACTCGGAGCTCGAGGTCATCGCGCAGCAACTCGAGGAGCAGGTCCAGAGCTTCCTGCGCAGTTTCGATCCGGAAGAGTTCGACGGCCAGCAGGGCGCCGTCGCCCAACACGAGCTGCGCCGCCTCCAGGTCGAGCAGCGCGAGGTCGAGCGGATGTACGAGCAGGCCCGCAGCCAGGCCCGTGACCTGGGCGCACGCCATCAGGAGCTGCGCCGGCTGCAGCGCGAGCTGGAGCGCGAGCAGGGCCAGCTCGAACTCGTCGAGCGCCGCCTCGAAGAGCTCGATGTCGAGTCGGGCATCCGCAGCCGCATGTCCGTCGTCACCGCCTACACCGACCCCGTCGCGCCCTACAACACCGGCTCGCGGCGGCAACTGGCGCTGTTCGGCGGCGTCGGCGGGGCGAGCCTCGGCTTCGGGCTGGTGCTGGGCCTGGGCTTTCTCGATCGCCGACTGCGCTCACCCGCCGACGCCGCCCACAGCATCGGACGCGTGCCCCTGCTCGGGCTCCTGCCGGCCATGCCCGAAGACCTGGCCGACCCCGAGCAGGCAGCCATCGCCGCCAACGGTGTGCATCACATCCGCACGCTGCTCCAGGTCGGGTCCAGAAAGTCCACCGGCGGCAACGTGTTCGCCATCACCAGCCCCGTCTCGGGCACCGGCAAGACCAGCCTCACCATCGCCCTGGGCCTGTCCATGGCCAGCGCCGGCTCGCGCACGCTGCTGGTGGACTGCGACTTTGCCGGTGGCGGGCTCAGCCACCGCATGGGCGCGATCATCCGCCGACGCATCGGCCAGATCCTCGTCCAGCAGGGTTACCTCAGCGCTGAGCAACTCGACCAGGCGCTGGAGCATGCCCAGCAGCAGGATCTGCGCCTCGGCACGGTCCTCGTGCAGCGCGGGCTCGTCCAGCAGGAGCAGCTCGACAAGGCGTTGAGCTTCCAGGAACACGCCCGCCTGGGTGTGCTCGACGCCCTTGCGGGCGAACCCGTCGGCCACTGCATCGCCGACAGCGGCATCGCCAACCTCTCGGTTCTGCCGGTCGGCTCGGCCAGCGCCGCCGACGCCAACCAACTCTCGCCCGAGGCCCTGGGCCGCGTCCTCGATGCGGCGCGCAGCCGTTTCGACACCATCCTCATCGACACCGGGCCGGTGCCCGGTGCCGTCGAGGCCTCCATCGCCGCTTGCGTCGCCGACCGCGTCATCCTCACGGTTTCCAAGGGCGAGCAGCGGCCGGCCGCGGAACGCGCCGTCGCGCACCTGGGAACCCTCGGAGCCTCGATCGCCGGGCTCGTGTTCAACCGCGCCGACGAGGCGGACTACCACCAGACCAGCTTCGCCGCGCTCTCGCGCTCGCGGAGCACACAGAGCGGCGCCCCGCTGGCGACCGGCACAGGCAAGGGCCATGGCCGTTTCGGCCCGATCGCCGGTTCCGTGGCCAATGGCCACAGCGCCGGCAACGGCCGCGACGAGCCCGGGGAGCAGACATGATCCTGACCACCGAACAGCCACGGTTCGCCGAGGCGGCCGTCGCCGCTGGCGAGGCCATGCCCACGCTCTGGGGCCTGACGCCCGTGCAGCTGCATGACCGCTTCTGGGCGGCGCGCGGTGTGCAGGCCGTGCGCCTCGGCGAGCGCACCGAGCTTGTGCCCCATGCCGAGCTGTTCCTGCTCACCACGCCCGCCACGCTCGTGCTCTTTCGCCTGGCGCCGCTGATCGACCGCCTCAGTTGGGAGCAGCCCGAGCTGCTCTGGCTGCGCCTGGCCCACAACCGGGATCGGGACTACCGCGAGTACGCCCTGCGCGACAGCCGGGGCCAGTTCCTCCGCTTCGAACGCCGCTACGCCGGTCAGGAGACGCGCATTGGTCGCGTTGCGCTGACGAGCGAGCGCACCATCGCCGAGCTCTGGCAGCGCGCCGCCGACCCGCGCCAGGGCTGGGCCCGGCTGCGTCGTGCCACCTTCCGCCGACGCCGCGCCAGCGCGGCCATCAACGGCCGCGTCTACCGCGCCGCCGACCCCCACGAACTGATGCAGAGCGTCCGGGACCTGGTCGGCCTGTGGAAGCAGCCTGACGCCACCATCAACCGCGCCCGCTCCGGCCCGGGCGAGATCTGGCGCGACACGACCGTCACCGTCCCGCGCGGCATCACCGCCGTCGGCCCCGTCTGGATCGGCGCCGGTCGCCGGCTCGACGCGACGGTCAGCCTCGTCGGCCCCACGGTCCTCTGGGACGACCCCGGCGCCCGTCCCGAGGCCGAGATCCTCGCCTGGGACGAGATCGAGCCGAGCCAGCGCCTCGGCAACCCCGCCGCGCCCCGGCCCGCTGGACCGACGCGCGGCTTTGGGGGCAAGCGCTTTTTCGACATCACCTTCGCCGCCCTGGTGCTGCTGGTCACCGCCCCGCTCTTTCCGCTGGTCATGCTCGCCACCTGGCTCGAGGACGGTCGGCCGTTCTTCTTCGTCCATCATCGACAGGGCCGCGGCGGGCCGACGTTCCCGTGCATCAAGCTCCGTTCGATGCGCAAGGACGCCGATAAGATCAAGCACGAACTGCTCGAGGCCAACCAGGTCGACGGCCCGCAGTTCTACATCGAGGCCGACCCGCGCCTGACCCGCGTCGGCCGCTTCATCCGCAAGACCAACATCGACGAGCTGCCCCAGTTCGTCAACGTGCTGTTGGGACAGATGAGCGTCGTCGGGCCGCGGCCCAGTCCCGATGCCGAGAACCAGTACTGCCCCGCCTGGCGCGAGGCGCGCCTCAGCGTCCGGCCGGGGATCACCGGCCTGTGGCAGGTCCGTCGCAGCCGTGAGCCGGGGCTCGATTTCCAGGAATGGATCCGATACGACATCGAGTATGTCGAGACCATGAGCTGGCGCACCGACCTGCGCATCATCCTCGAAACCTTCCGCGTGCTGCTGCGAGGGAACTGAACACCATGCGTTTGACCCGCAAGACCAAGCGCCGGCTGTCGATGCTGGCGGTGATTGTCCTCGGCATCGGCGTCGCCGGTGGCGGCGCCTACTACTACCTCGACTCCCGCCGCACCGAGGACGTGCGCGCCCATCGCCAGCTCGGCATGGTCGAGTATGAGCGGCAGAACCACGAGATGGCCCTGCATCACCTGGGCACCTATCTCCGCCGGCACGAGGACGACATCGAGGCGCTGTACAAGTACGGCCTGACGCGCCTGCGTGTGCCGGAACCGCGCCGCCAGCACGTGCGCCAGGCCCTGCCCATCTTCCGCCGCGTGCTCGAGCTCGACGCCGAGCACATGGGCGCCCGCGAGCAACTGCTCGATCTTTACCTGCAGGTAGGGTGGAGCGTCGAGGCTCGCGACATGGCCGACGCCGTGCTCCAGCGCGAGCCCGACCACCGCGACGCCCGGCGCACGCGCATCCTGGCCATCGCCCAGCGCGGCGATGAGGCCCAGGCCCTGGAGGAGGCGCGCCAGTATCTGCTCCAGGATCCCGACGACCTGCAGATCTACCAGCTCATGTTCCACCTGATGTCGCGGCGGGGCTACGGCAGCGACGAGATCCTTGAGGCGGCCGCCGAACGATACGAGCTGCTCGGCGACGACGAGGCACTGACGCTGGTCATCCGGGCGTTCGCCCACCACGCCATCGAACAGTTCCAGCAGGCCCGCGACCTTTACCGCCAGGCCAGCGAAGTCGTGCCCGCCGACGACACCTCGCTCGTGCGCACGCTCACGCACCAGCTCGTGGGGATGAACCTGCGCGACGAAGCACGCGGCCTGCTCGAACGCGCCTACGACCAGACCGACGACCCGGAGCTGCACCTGATGCTCGTACGCCGGCTCTGGGAGACCGGCGCCGTCGAGCCGATGCTCGATTACATTACCGGTGCGGCCGCCGAGACACCCGACGACCGGGCCCGATTGCTCGTGTACCACATCCTCGGCGTGACCCAGCATGAGGATGTCGCGGCCGCCGGGTCGGTGGTCGGCGAACTGGCCGAGCTCGAGGAATCGGGGATCGCCCGCACCTGGACACGCGTCTTCGAGCTCATCAACGATCCCGACGCCGAGCGCGGCGCCGTCCTGGGGACCCTCCGCCGCGCCGTCAACGACCAGCCCGGCGACGCCCGGCTGCACTTCCTGCTCGGTCGGGCCTACCAGAGCGTCGGCGAACCGGAACTCGCCTTGCGCAGTTGGCGCACCGCCACGGAGCTGGCCCCCGGCTGGGCGTCACCCTATGTCTCGATCGCCCAGGCCCGCCTCGCCGCCGACGAGGGCGAGGCCGCACGCGAAGCCGCCATCGCCGCGATGACGTTCGGGCCGGGCCGGATCGATGCCGTGGTCAGCGTGATCCTCGCCGAAGCCGCCGGCCTGGATCCGGGGGATCGCGAGCGGGCGAATCAGCTCCTCGAGGCCATCGACGACGTCCTGGCTGCCGTATCCGAGCAGCCGGCTTTGCGCCGGGCGCAGATCCGCCTGCTCCTGAACCTGGGCCGCCAGGACGAGGCGGCGGACACCGTGCGCCGCATTGTGCAAGCCGAAGATCCGCTGCCGGAGCAGGAATACATTCGGCTCGTCCAGCTCGGCGTCGCCGCCGAGCTCGATCTGGCCGAGCAGATCCTCGACGCGGCCGAGGCCCACCACGGCCGGACGCCGAGGCTCGTCGCAGCACGCGCCGACCACCTGACCCGCCAGGGCAACGCCGACGCCGCCCAGGCCCTGCTTGAGGACCTCATCGAGCAGGCCGCCGCCGAGCAGCGCCTCGACTGGCAGGTCGCCCGCCTGCAGTTTCTGGATCGGCTGCGCCGCGGCGACGCCGGTGACTGGGCCG
>SLDI01000429.1:0-18552 GCA_007125385.1 Phycisphaeraceae bacterium
CGGGCGCCATGCCCAGCGCGTCGTAATGCTTGCGCCGGCTGGTGCGATCCCGCTGCCGCTCGGCCTGAGCATGGCGGGCAACATCCATCGCCACCGCACGCGGCACGACGATCACGCCATCGCCGTCCGCCACCACCACGTCGCCCGGTACGACCGTCACGCCACCGACGGCCACCGGCACGCCCATCTGGTCGAACTGCAGACGGGCCTGCACCATCGACTGGCTGCACAGGCGCGACCAGAACGGCACGTTCTGGAGGATAACCTCGTCCGTGTCGCGTACACCGCCCGAGGTGACCAGTCCGCGCGCCCCGCGCCGCAGGCAGGCGAGCGTGTTCTCCGAGCCCATCAGCCCCGCGTTCACCTGCGAAGCGTCGATCACGATGAAGTCGCCCGGCTCGATGTGCTCCACCCACGGATACGTGCACACGTGGCTGTAATACCAGCCGGCCCACTTCATGTATTCGTCGGGCTCTACCTGCGGCAGCGGCCCCTGAAACGGCAGATAACGCGCCGTGCGCGCGATGCCCGAGGCGCGCGTGCGGTGAAGTGGCCGGATGTCCGGCGACATGGATCCAAAGCCGATGTAACCAACTGCGTCCAGCCCATCGCGCACGTCCGCGACGCGCAGTTCAGCAAAGGCTTCAAGCAGATCGCGATTGATCGGTTCCGTCATGGCTGCTGGCTCCTTCCCGGGGCCGATTCCCGTTCTTACGCAAAGAGCCTGCAGGATACGCCGTGCGGGCCCAGCCAACTGTTTCAGGCATTCCCGCAACGAACGTTCCGCCCCGCCCCCGCCCGGCAACGGCTATGCTTGTCGCGGGCGGCGCTATCTCCCCGTACCGACACGACAGTCCGGCGGCCATCAGCAGAACCATCTCCACGGGGACCATGACATGACGTACAACACCACCCGGGCGACCCACCGGTTCCTCGCCGCCGGCCCGCCGCGCCGGTTCAACTCGTGCGGTTGAGCCCGAGGAGACGCCCACCGTGGCCCTGTACTACGCCTTCCGCGACGACAAGCTCACCGTCACGTCCAACGAGCAGGTGATGCACCGCCTGCTCGAGGACGTCCCGGCTGGCGAGGTCCGCCCTTGGATGGGCGAGCACGATGCCTTCGAGCTTGCCGGCCGTCTACTCAACCAGTCCCTGCCCACGACGTTCTCCCGGGACGACCGGGCTCACGCCATCCGCAGCGTCACCGCCGGCCACCCGGGCGATACCGCCGATGACGCCGCCCCGGCCGCGTGGCACGATCTCATGGGAGCCGGCGGGTTCGGCCTAACCTTCATCCCCGAAGCCGACGACCTCCACGCTCGGGTCCAGCTCCGCCTCGTCGATCAACACGACTGAGGTCGTCGACGCCCACGACATTGTTCATGCCCCTCGCGACAAAGGATGCCGCTGACCCCGGTACGCCCGCCTACACCCACACCCGGGCCCCTCGCCGGGCTCCGGTGCACCTTCTGTACCAATGGCCCGAACCCTTGAACGTCGCGCCGCCCGTGCGACAATGCCCCCATGCCACTGATCGACGACACCACCATCAAGGCCGCCCTCACCCATCCCGAGCCCGAGGTGCGACATCCGGTGTGGTCAAGGAGTTGAACCAGCTTACCCCCGCGCCCGCTGACAGCCCGGTGCAATTGCGTAGGCCGGCCACCGGTGCACATATAAAGCTTGCCAGTGGGGGTGCTATGGACAAGCAATCCCGGCAACCGGGTCAGCAACGGGCCCGTCGGCGATCAACTGAGCCATGCCGGTCAAGTCCTGCCGGCAGGCTTGCCGATAACATGTTCACTCAGTCCGGTTATCCATTGTCGATCGTGAGCTCCACCGGCTCTATCAGGTCAATCCCAGATCTGGAGCCCTGAACAATCTGAAAGCCCGCGCTGTAACTGTCCCATTACAGCACGGGGCGGGCCGGAACTTCCGACCACTTGAGCAGGTTCGCAGGCAACTGCCGCAACCTCGCAGGATGCGTCAGGCCCACGAAGGCGGGTTCAATTGAACCCGCTTTTTTCATTGGGATTTTGTAGGGGAACCCCGAAAACCCGAAACACGGAAGTTCGTCTAGCGACTCATACTCCCTTTCTTTTATCGGCGCGGGCGTTCGATCAGGCACAATTTGGGCTTGCTCAGCAGGTTGCCAGGTGGCTTGCACGAGTCCGCACTGCCTTGAAGGCCACGAATCGCCTTACGAATGACGCCGGTCTCATTGGCCAAGTCCGACGCTTCGCCGTCGGTTCACCCGGCTTCACGGACAGCGTCCATGATGACGGCGCCACCCCCGCGCCGTCAAGGGTTTTCTGGTGGCGGGGGAGAATTGGGTGAAGCCCCTATGGATGGCTCAGTACGTGATGCCAGGGGCTTGCAGCCGTTATACCTGCGGCTAACCGCACCCGTCGACGGAGTTTCCAGCGTTGACGTGCCGGAAGCGCCCGGCACCCGTGGGCGCTCAGTCGTCGATCGCCTCTTCCAGATCCTCCACGCCTTCTTCGACGGCATCACCCACGCTCTCGGCAGCATCGCCAGCATCATCGGCGGCGTCCTCGAGATGGTCGCCCGTATCCTGTTCGCAGCCGATCATCGCGGCGCCGGTCAAGGACAGTGCCAGTGCGAGCAGGCCCGTCTTCAACAGGTCGATCAACTTCATCGGTGTGTCCTTTCGTCGGCTCGGTTGAGAATCGATCCACGGTGTTCGTCACCGACACTGTAGTTGAAGCTCACGTGTCGCTTCTACCGCCGTGTTTTTTGCTTCAACCGCCCCGTCGCCGGACGTATGGCTTGATTTTCTCGAAGTCGATCGAGATCGAGCCCGGTGGTGCGTCGCCGACCCGCACGGGCACGAAGCGGCCGCGTGCGTCGCGGATACACGCCGGCCGGCCGGACGCCTCCCAGTCAAGCGGGTTCAGCACCAGCGCCACGACACGGTGCGGTGCAGCACACTCCATGGCGTGAAGCTCGGCGAGGTCGGCCAGCAGACGCAGCTCGGCGGGTGCAAAGCAAACCGCCTCACCGACGCAAAGGAAGTCGCGGCCGCGGTGACGTGTGACGCGCTGTCCGTCGCCGGGCTCGGGCCACAGGCTCTCGTGCGGTATGGCATCGGACGTAGGTCGGCCCCGGGTCATTCGATCATGCATCGTTGTGCCTCCTGCGCCGCAGCGGGCTCAAGTCTTGCCTGGTTGCGCAGCGCGGTTAGCTGGCGGCGCTTAACACGTTGAGCACCACCATCAGGATAAAAAGGATCAGGAAGATCAGGAACAACACTTTGGCGATCGTTGCCGCGACATCGGCCAGGCCGAAAAAGCCCAGTCCCGCGGCAATCAATGCGATCACCAGAAAAATCAACGCCCAAAGCAGCAGACTCATATCGCTATCCGTTCCTCTCTGCCAGGGGCTTCGGCGTTTTGCGGGCCCTGGCCGCCGCCCCCCCCCCGGTCTCGCGATCCTTGTGCGAGACCGGGGGTTGCCTCATCCATGCCTTGCCGCCGGTTGCGCCTGCCCGCCGGGGGGTGGCACCGTCGGGCGGGCAAGTTCATCCGGCTACTCGAGCTCGTCCTCGATCTGCTCAGGCTGCTCCTGTAACTGATCAGCCTCGTGGGTGTCTTCTTCCTCTTGCTCACCGGCCATCTTGCTCGGCGGGGCATACCCGAACACCTGCCAGTAGGGCTCCTGGTCGAAGGCGTCGTGGACCTGCTCCGTCCACTGCGGGTCGGTCATGTCCGGGCGTTCGCCGCCCTCGAAGGCAAGGCGGTCGAGCGTCTCGCGATCGGCATCAAGCACGAAGGCGTCGCCCATGGGCCGCAAGGCCTGGTAGGGCACGGCCACGAGATCGGCCCCGATGCCGAGCATTCCGCCGTAGCTCAGGATGGCGTACGCCAGCCGGCCTTCGCGGGTGTCGATCATGAAGTCATCGACCTTGGCCAGCCCTTCATCCTGCCGAGCGTGCACCGTCCGCCCGATCACGTCACTCAGGGCCTCAACATGGATCTCGGCCTCGGCTTCCGCGTGCACAACCGCATCGCGAGCGCCTTCCGCGTTGATGTCCGCTTGCATCAGGTCCTCTTCGTCGTGCTCCTGGCGGATGCCGATGTCGCGCTCGCCGTGTTGTTCCCAATACGGCGAGACCCCGTAGGCCTCATGCTGGCGGCTTGCCCACTGCTTCTCGCTGAGCTGCTCCCACTGCGCGTCAAAGGGATCGCCCTGGGCGAGTTGCGGGCGGTCGATCGTCAGCTCGAGGGCATCACCGTCTGGCACGACGGCAAACGCCGGCCAAGGCACTGCGAATTGGCTGGCTTCGTGCTCGCCGTCCTCGGCGTTTTGCCCGCCTTCAAGGGCCAGGGGCTCGTCAAGATCCAGGATCCCGTAGGCGATCTGCCCGTGCCGGGTATCGATTGCCAGTTCCGACACGGTTCCAATCTTCTCGCCCTGCTGGTCGCGGACCTCGTAACCGGGCACGTCGCTGGTCGCCAGCAGTTGGCCCTCTTGTGTGTCTTCGTCCAGGACCAGTTCTTCGACCGTCGGTTCCACCTGTTCCTCTTGCTCGACTTGCGGCAACGCGTCGTCTGTCTCCAGTCGCCGCTCGTCCTGCTCGTCATACGCGGCCATCGCCAGACCGCTCGTACCAAACATGATCGCCGCAGCGATCGACATCATGGACCTTCCCATCATCTTCATGGTCGGCTCCTTTCCTCATGCGTCAGAGCCACGGGTTCGGTTCGGCCGGAACGTCCGACCTGTGAGCCCTGGGCGGGCGCGGCCCGCCCAGGGCCTGAACGGTTGCACTCCCTCGATGTCAGTACGCCTGCTCGGATTCATCCGCATCGGAGTCCTGATCCGCGTTCTCGTCCTCCGCCTCGGACTCCTCGTCATAGTGCTCGTGGTCTTCCTCCGCTTCGCGCTCCGGCGTCAGCGGCGCGGGCTCGTCCTGGAACATCGGATCGTCTTGGATGTGCGGGTCTTCATGCTCCGGCACCTGCTGCTCGCGAGGCTCTGGGACCTGGTCCAGCCCTTCCTCCCACTCCTCCTCGCAGCCCGCGACCATCAGCGTGCTGCCGGCCGCGAACGCCAATGCCAACCCAACGGTGATCAGGGGGGTCCGCCGTCTCATGGCTGTACTCCTTCGTAACGGGTTCTGCCCACGAACCGACCAGCCGCGTGACCGGTGCCTTCGGTTCGTCCGCCGTGGCAGCAACTCCTGCCACGCTTTCATGGAGTGTTACGAGCGGTGGATGAACCCCACCTGAATTGCAGATGAAATCCCGTTAATCTTCCACCGCGGGCGCAGCCGGCTGCCCGGTCGATGCCGTGTCGGCGATGGACAGCGGGAGTGTGACGGTAAACGCACAGCCACCACCGTCCATGTTGCTCAGGCGAATGTCACCGCCGTGGAACCGGGCCACTTCCCGGGCGATGGCCAGGCCCAGGCCCATGCCGCGGCGCGGCCCGTGGGCTTCAACGCGCATGAAGCGGTCGAAGATCCTGTCCAACGCCTGGGGCGGGACACCCGGACCGTGGTCGCGGACGACGATCTCGGCACGTGGCCCATGACGCGTGACCTCGACCTGGACCTGTTGCCCGGCCGGTGAAAACCGCACGGCGTTGCGGATCAGGTTGCCGACCATGACACTCAGCAGCGCGCCATCGCCACAGACGAACAGTTCCCCGTCCGCCTCAGGCATGGCCAGTTGCAGGGCCAAAGGGACTTCGGCCAGTTCAGCCATGGGGTGACATTCCTGGACTGCCGTTTCCACGGCGTCGTTGATCGCGGTGACCTCGCGCTGGTAGATCGTCCGCCCGCTGTCGCTGCGCGTCAGCAGCAGCAGGCTCTCGACCAGTTGACTCAGGTGTCGGCTCTCCTGCTCGACGCTGCTGATGAATTGTCGATGCTCTTCAGCGGACGCCTCGCGCCGTTTGAGCCACTGCGCTTCGCTCAGCAGTGAGGAGAGCGGCGTTTTCAACTCGTGTGAAGCGGCGTGCAGAAAATGCTCCTGGGCGTCGAAGCCTGCCTTGAGTCGTTGGAGCATCTGGTTCACGTGCACCACCATCTGGCCGATTTCATCGTCATGGCTGGGCGGAGGCAACTGGTGGCCGAGCCGCTCCGGTGTCACCTGCCGGGCGAATTCGGAAACGAGGCGGACCTCGCGCAGGGCCCGGCCGGTGACCCACCATCCCGCGACCGATGCCGCCAGCAGGCCGATCGGCACGGCGATGCCGAACAGCGTGCGCAGGAGGCCGATCACCGCCTCCAGCGGCTGCTGGCTCGCGGCCACCTGGAGAATCAGCGGATCCATGTCCGGCGCATCGATCCAGCGCGTCACCATGCGCAGTCGGTCACTGCGTCCCAGCAACTGCTCGACCTCGGGACCACGAAGGCTCTGGAGACGGTATCGCCCGGCGCGTGTGTCCAGCTCGGCCGGGTACGGCAGCTCGAACGCACCGAGGTTGGCGGAACGCTCGATGACCTTGCCCTCACGGTCGCGCAACTGCACGTAAAAGCCACGGAAGAAGATGGAGCTGGTCTGCTCATCGATCACTTGCGGCAGCGGTTGGGGCAGCCATCGCTGCTGCGACCGCCGCAGCTCCTCGACCATGCCGCGCGTGCGGTGCAGCAATTCCTGATCGAAATGCGCCCGCAGGCGATCCTCCGCCGCCAGGAGCCCCACGATGCCAAACACCGCCTGGAACGCACCAAAGATCACGACGAACAGCACCACCAGGCGCACGCGCAGTGATCTCAGGCCGATCATGGGTCGACTCCTACCGTCCCTTGTCACGACGGGTTACCCGTCAACCCCCCCCCTCAGTCGCTGCCGAAACGATAGCCCGAACCGATCACCGTGTGAATCAGCGGCCTGTCGAACGGCTTGTCCACCTTGCGGCGCAGGTTGGATATGTACACGTCGATGACGTTGCTGTCGGGGTTGACCTCCGCCCCCCACACATGTTCGCCGATGGCGCTGCGGGTCAGCACGCGGTGAGGGTTGCGCATGAAATACTCCAGCAGCGCGAACTCCTTACGCTTCAGCTCGATCGTTTCCCCGGCACGCGTGACGCACTGCCGCGACAGGTCCATGCAAAGATCCTCAAACTCGAGGCTGTGCGCTTCGCTCGCACTGCCACGACGCAACAGGGCCCGGACCCGTGCCAGCAGCTCCTCGAACTCAAAGGGCTTGGTCAGGTAGTCATCGGCCCCGGCATTGAGCCCGCCGACCTTGTCCTGCGTCTCCGACAACGCCGTGAGCATCAGAATCGGCGTGCTCAACCCGTCGTGGCGCAAGTTGTGGCACAACACCACGCCCTCGTGATCGGGCAGCATCAGGTCCAGAATGATCGCGTCATAGGCGTTGCTCCTGGCGAGGCGCTCGCCGTCCCGGCCGCTGCGCGTCACCTCGGCGACGAAACCATGCTCGCCGAGCCCCTTCCGGATGACCTTGCCGACCTTCGGGTTGTCTTCAATGACCAGGACCCTCATCTGGACCTCCACGTCCCCGGACAGCGGATGCCACGCCCGCGGCGGTCCCCGCGGCGACGCGCGGCGTTCACGCGCCGATACCAACAGCATCCCGTCCCTGCTCCGCGCCGGCTGGGGCGGGGATCTCCAGGTGCTGCTCGTCGTACCGCAACGTCGTGTTGCCCATCCGCACGTAATAGCGCACGTGGTGACGCCCGGTCGGCAACCGCAAGGTCAGTTCCCAGTTCAGCTCATCGACCTTGTGCATCGCGAACCAGCCCAGACAGTCGCAGGCGAGATAGACCTCCTCGGCGTCGGGCAGACGGAGCCTGAAGACGTGCCCCTCGGGACTTCGCTGAGCCATGGCTGTCTCCTTTCCCCTGGCGGGCCAATTGCCGTTTCAAACCGAGCCGTTGTGATCGATGCGCACCGTGCAAGGGACGAACGGGCCGCGGTCTGTCCAGTCCCTTTTTCCCGATGGCTCCAGGCCAAAGAAGTGTCAGAATGGCCAATCAGTTTCCGCTGCCCCAACGCCAACGCGCCCACACCTCGCGACTGGGCGCTCTCTTGCGCTTGCCTATTTTACCCACTTTAACAGCCTGGCAACACCCAGTGCCGGTAATTCGTTGCTGCCTGCCCCTGGTCTTGCCTCCAAAACCAAGTCCGGGCGTGATGTGACGGATTACGTGACCCGCGTTTGACCGGTGCGGACAAGGCGTTGCTGTAAGCGGCGGGGCATCCGCTGCCACACCGACCGATCTGTCACCGGCGTCACCACGGGCGCGTTGGCGCGCGCCTGGGTTGGGGCACGTGAGGCCCGTCAAAAACACAGCACCCCGTTGCAGAGGTGCTGTGCAAGACCTCGTGGGCCTCCCCCTCCGAGGAGGCACCGGACGAGGGGCTGGTCTGTCGTGTACGTCGTTGCGTTGGCCTCTGGTCTCACACCGTGCGGCGCCGACGCAGCAGCAGCAAGCCGCCGGCGGCCAGCAGTCCGAGCGTGCCCGGCTCGGGGATCACGAACGAGATGCGGCCACCATCGCCGCCGAAGCCCCACACCCCGCCGGCCTGGCCGCTGCTGACATCACCGAACACATGCACAAGCTGCCCACCGTCGTGCGGCCGAATCCCCGGGAACACGTTGGCGTCATCCGACAACACGTCCAGGTTGCCGAAGAAGTCGTCCGGCACAAACGTCTCGTCTGCCAACTGGCTCAACGCGACGGCATAGTACTGCTGGCCAAGGTCATACTGGGCGCCGGCGATCGCCTCTTCGGAGAAGCCGATCTCGCCGATCTTCATCATGTTGATGAGGTTGTCCCACACCGCCTGCGGCCCGGCGCTGTAGGAGAAGCCGGTGTCCTGGGCGAACAACTGCAGCAGCGTGCCTTCGGTCTGCGGCTGCCAGTCAAACTCCACCTCGTTGCCCGCACCATCGGTGAACGAGTACGTCCCCGCATCGGCCGGCGCAAAATAGCGATAGAGCGTATGGCCGCTGTCCTGAGGCCCCACGGGCAGGATCTCCCCCGCCCGCGCCAGGAACAGGCCACCGATCTGTGGCGCCTCGCTGTCGCCCGGATCGAGATTCTCGCGGTAGAAACTGTCGGATGCGATGTCCTTGATCGCCGGAATGGACCCGCTGCCCGGCCGAAGCTGGTGAAACGCAATCGCGCCGAACACGAATTCCTCGCCGTTGTGACTGAAGAGGCTGCTGAAGTTGTCGTCTCGGTAGATCAAGGGGATGTCCGGGTTCGAATCCGCCCCGTCCGGGTGCTCGAAGACGTTCTGCACCACACCGGAATAGTCCGGCTGAGCCTCGGCCACGTGCCCCATCATCCCGAACGCGCCGAACGCGAACGCCGCTCCGCACAGACCTGTCAAGAAGTGTTTCGTGGTCATGCTTCCTTCTCCTCGTAGAAATGCTCCGTTTTGCAGTCCGGGCCGGATGAATCCCGGCTTGCGTCGGCCCCCATTTTACCACGCTCGCGGCTGGTGCAAGAGGGTGCTTCAAGTAGATCGCGACTGTCCCGATCGGGCGATCGTCCATGAGAGGTTCGGGTCCGATGACGAGGGCGGCGCCCCGTCACGCACGCACATGCCCCTTTATACGAACGGGTTGCGCAGCATTCAGCGGTGCCGCCTGCCATGGGACGCCCGAACTGTCAGGGCAATGGACGGGATCCCGCCACGGCTGGGGGAAAACCGCAAAAGTGGGCCGGGGCAGGACCGGCGCGCCTCCGAGGACGAGACCCGTCGCCCGATCCGGTGGGCCCGGCCGATACTAACCCTGTGGAACCGCACGGCCTGTTTCCCGGGCAGACGCTGGCGCACGCGTATGGGCGGGCGGGAGTGTGGTTGCCCGCCATGCTCCTCGTCTCGTTCATCTGCAACGTCCTGGCGGTCATCATCCCATTCATGCAGATCGACGCGTTCCTCCGCGCCACGCAAACGTACAGCCTGCCGCGCTCGGTGCAGTTGATGTGGGCGTCCGGGTTGTATGTCGTCGCCATCGCCGTCGTCGCGTTCTCGATCGTGTTCCCGTTCTTCAAGCTGTTCTCGTTGACCTGGGTCTGGTTCCGCGTCACGGACGCGCCCCGCCGGCGCCGCTGGATCGAGGTACTGGAGCACCTGGGCAAGTGGTCGTTCCTGGATATCTACGTGGTGGTGGTAATCCTGGTGCTGACCAACGATCAGTTCTTCATCAGCGCCGCGCCGCTTGCGGGGGTGTACTTCTTTCTGGGGGCCATCACGCTGAGCATGCTCAGCTCGATGACGATGGAACGCATGACCCGGCCCCGCGCGGTGATGCAGTAGCCCGGCGCGCGGTGCAGATTCAGGCTCACGTGCAGACCATGCTCGTGGACCATCGCGACGAGGGTGTCGATCTGCTCGACCACCTGCTCGTCGATCTGGTAGACCTCCTCCGGCGTGATGGGCTTGCTGCGGTCGAAGCGCAGGTAGGCCGGGTACGCCATGGGCAGGCGCACGAAGTCGAAGCCCCACTTCGCCATCCAGGCCAGGTCGTGCCGCGTGGTGGTATCGCGCCGGCGGCTGGGATCCGGCCAGAAGAAATCCAGCAGGTTGAACCCGCGCCATCGCGGCAGCGGGTTCGATGCCTCGGTCGCCGCGGCCCGGTGCTGGTCCTTCGTTGACATCATTGGCTCCGATCATTGACTGGACAACGTCGACGTCACATGACACCCCCATCGCAGCGTCGGGCTCCCAGACTCCGGCATACTCCTGTGGCACTGACGTCGCGCCGATTCGCCAACACCGCCACAGCCACGACAGACTGGGGCCCGCCGGCGACGAGCAACTGCACGAAGAGTGCGACGACGGGTAGGATAATGACCATGGCGTGCTACCTTGGCCCACTCCTTCATCCGGCGCTATGTTTCCGATCGCACTTCATCGCCTCCCCGTAGCGCACATACCGCAGACCACCCTGGCCTTGCTGCTTGCGGTGATACATCGCCTCGTCGGCGATCGCCATGAGGTGCTCGATCTGGGTTGAATGCTCTATCTGCTGGACATGGACCGCGCCAATGCTGAAACGCAGGGTGGTGTCGGCATCGGCTGCCACGCGCAGGCGCATGCTCTGGACGGCGACAAGGCGCCCGGCAATCTGACGAGCGCGGGCATCATCGACGTCGAGAATGAACGCGGCGAACTCGTCCCCGCCGAGGCGAGCGACCAAGTCCGCGCGGTCGAGATTGCGCCGCAGCACCATCGCCAGGGCGCGCAACAGACGGTCGCCTGCCCCATGTCCGTAACGGTCGTTGATCGGCTTAAGGCCGTCGATGTCGATCATGATGCAGCATACGCCCAGGCCCCGGTGTACCGCTTCAACCCGCCGTCGCTCGGCGAGGTGAGTAAACCCGCGGCGATTCAGAAGCCGGGTCAATGGATCGGTGAACGCCTCCTCGCGGAACTTGTCGACGACCTCATGTTGCTGGGCCAGCGCCGCTTCGAGGCGCCCGAGTTGAGTAACCAGTTCAAACGCGTCCTCGGCGACCGCCATCGCCAGCGGGATGAACAGCGTGCCGAGTTCAATGGGGGCGCTGCTGCCGACGAGGTGCTCGGCTTTCTGACACGCGGCGTACACGAACGCATCGGGACTGGGGTAGGTCCCGGCAAGAAACTGGCCGTGGAGGGCGGTCAGCCAGTCGCGATGAGTGCCGCTGAGTTCCTCGTCGAGATGGGGCATCAGGCTCGCCAGAAACACCGCGAGGCGGATGCCGATGTCGGACTCGGCGTTGGCCACAATGGTTGGTGGTCGGTGGTGGCCGCGCGCGGCCTCGACCAATGCTTCGGGGGCACCCCACGATTCGAGCAGTCGGCTGCCCAGTTCACCGTGATCAAGGCCGAACCGCGCGACCTCCTGTTCTGACCAGTCGCCGCGCGTGCCCGGGACCAGCCCGCGCTGGTAGAAGTCCGGATCCACGACGAACAGCAGCGGCAGGCCGAGATCCTGAACCAAAGCCTGGCAATAGGCCCGGCTGCTTGCCGCTGGATCGAGGCCATGACATGCCAGCTCCGCCGCCGCCGCCTTCCGGACGCTGGAGACCCAGAGTTGCCGGCTCACCTCGGGGGTGACACGGCTCGACTCGTGCAGCAGTCGCAAGCCGAAGGCCATCCCGATTGCCCGGGCGCGGCTGGCACCGAGCTGAATGACGGCCCGTTCAACCGTCTCGATCGCCCGGCTGCCCCGGAACGCCGCGGAGTTGACCACGCCCAGCACCCGCGAAGTCAGTGTCGGACAGACGCGGAGCGCGGCGATCACCTGCTCCGGATCTTCCGGCGAGGCGCACATGACCGCCAGCAAGGGGTGTGCGTTCACGCCCGCCTGACCCACGGAGGCCAGCGTCTGCCGTCGCCGCTCGTCCCGCCGTTCGCCACTGTTGGACACCAGCCAATCGTCACGCGACAGTCGGCCAGCCGTGCGGTCCGGAGCTCCCGGCGCTGAATCAGTCAATGTCGCCCCCTCCTAGACCCCACTGGGCCATCCGCGCGATGAACCGACCTGTTTGTCTTATGATTCGGCCAACGGCCATCGCGGGTTGAGGCCACGACGCTGATTCGTTCGGGTGAGGCCTTTCCCCCGGTACATCTGGCGATCCGCCAGGTCACGAGTGGCGGGACCTTCGCCTGGCCCTGGTCGAGGCCGCGACCATCATGGGCGTGAGCTTCCCGCGGTACGAGCGACGGTATGAGCAGGCCCGCGCGACCGACTGGGCCCGGCGACGCCACCAGCCATTGCCGCCAGTTCCGCGAGGTCGTAGCCCTACCGGTGGGTCAGGCGAACAAACGGATGGGGAAAGGAGGCCGTGCCGGGTATAATCAGACTGTTCGCTCGGTTGTTCTCCCCGCATGGCCGCTCTGGCCAAGGAGGTTCAGGATGTTTCGCATCGAACTGACCGAGGAGGAGCGCCGGGTTCTGATCGAGGCGCTGGAGACAGACTTGTCCAACCTCAGCGTCGAGATCTCGAGCACCGCGCGCATGGCCTACCGCGACCCGCTCAAGCAGCGACGCGCGGCGATGAAAGCGGCGCTGGAGAAGCTCCACGCCGGCGAGACGACTGCGTCGGCCTGACGCCGTCGGCCGAAAACGAGGCGGGACGCCCGGCTGGCTCCAGCCCACGCGAGCCCTTCGGACTCCGAAACGTCGCGTGTCGGCGATAGACTCGCCGCACAGGCGGCCCCTCTGCTCTACTTCCGCTTTCCGACGTGCGCGATGCTGCACGGCCTCACCAGATCCGCGCTGCCCCACCGGGAGACCGGCGACAAGTGTCAAGTGACACCCAGTTTCGCGCAGCGCAGGTGATCGCTGGGTCCGGTGGGTCGGTCGGGCCCCTCAGCAGATGAATCGTCTGATCGCAGCCGACGAGGTGGTCCTCGAACTCGACGGTGACTGGCTCCTCACCCTCGGGCGTGTTGGCGGTGCTGGGGATGGCGATGACGGGTTTGCCGGATTCCGCCAGCGCGCTGCCGCGTATGAAGTCCGCGTGGCCGCCGATACCGCTGTAGAGCGTGGTCCCCAGGGAGTCGGCGACGACCTGGCCGGTCAGGTCGATTTCCAGCGCGCTGTTGATCGCCACCATGCCGCGCTGGCGGGCGATGACGTCAAGCCGGTTGGTGTAGTCGCTGCCGCGCATCTCCACCATGGGGTTGTTGTCCATGAACTCGAACAGCGCCTTGCTGCCGACGGCGAAGCTGGCGACGATCTTCTCAGGGTTCAGGCTCTTGCGTCGGCCGGTGATGACGCCGGCGTCGACCAGTTGCATCACCCCGTCGGAGAACATTTCGGTGTGCACGCCCAGGTCGTGCTTGCCCACCAGGCGCGACAGCAGCGCGTCCGGCAGGCGGCCGATGCCCAGTTGCAGCGTGTCGCCGTCGTCGATCAGCCGCTCGATGTAGTGGGCGATGCGGCCGATCACGTCATCGTCGTCGGCCTCGGTCCGGGGCCACTCCAGCAGCGGCTCGTCGTGCTCGACGAGGAGGTCGATCTGGTCCACGTGCAGGAACGAGTCGCCATACGTCCGCGGCATGTGCGCGTTGGCCTGGGCGATGACCAGCCGCGCCGAGCGGGCGGCGGCGCGCGTGATGTCCACCGACACGCCCAGGCTCACATACCCGCGCCGATCCGGCGGGCTGACCATGATCAGAGCCACGTCGATCGGGAGCCGCCGGCTACGCATCAGCTCGGGCAACTGCGAGAAGAACACCGGCGTGTAATCCGCCCGCGCCTCGTTGACCGCCTGCCTCACACTCTCACCAATGAAGAACGTGTTCGGGCGAAACGCCTCGGCCCGATGCGGGTCGGCGTACGGCGTCACCCCCATGCTCATCACCTGCGTCACCTCCGTGTCGGTGGCGCCGGTGGCATACTCGACCATCGCGCCGACCAGGTGCTGGGGCTCGCCGCATGCCGAGCCGACGAACACCCGGTGACCCGGCTTGATCTGGGCCATCGCGGCCTTGGCGGTGGTGAGCTTGCTCATCTTGTCAGCGTCCTTCCACACTTGGCCTGGGGCGTCTGGCCGGTCCACCATCGCCTCAAGCGGCGGTGGTGTCGGCGCCCAGGATAATCCGCGCGTCAGCGGCCACGGCCCCGTCGCCGCGGGCGTAGACCAGCAGCGGGTTGATGTCCAGCTCCTGGATCTGCGGATGCTCCGTCGCCATCTGGCTGACGCGCAGCAGACTATCCACCAGCGCGTCCAGGTCCGAAGGCGGCTCGCCACGCACCCCCGTCAGCAGCTTGATTGAGCGCAGCTCGTGGATCATCTCGCGCGCGTCCGTCTGCCGCAGCGGCGCCAGGCGGAAGCTCACGTCGCGCAAGGCCTCGGTGTAGATGCCCCCCAGGCCGACCATCAGCAGCGGCCCGAAGCGCGCGTCGCGGCGCATGCCCAGGATCACCTCCTTTCCCTTGGCCAGCATCTTCTGCACCAGCACGCCGACGATCTCCACCTGCTCGCCCATGTGCGAGCGCACGCGTGCGATCATGTCGTCGTAGGCCTTTCGCACCCCCGCTGCGTCGGCCAGATTCAGCGCCACGCCGCCGACATCCGTCTTGTGCAGGATCTTCGGCCCGGCGATCTTCATCACCACCGGGTATCCAATGCGCTCCGCCGCGGCGACCGCGGCGTCGGCGTCCGGTGCCAGCTCGTATCCGGGCACGCCCAGGCCATAATGCTCCAGCACCGCCATCGAACAGCTTTTGCGCGCCCACAGTGAGCCCCAACGTACTGGCCAACGCATCACACCGCGCGGCGACCGTCTCGTGCTGCCCTTTGAGCTTGGCCCCGACGAGGTAGTACAGATGGACATCCGCTCGGCCGTACCCGCCGCCCAGTCGCCACGGACTGACGCCGCCGACCGTCAGGCCTGGGAGCGAGCCATGGGCGCCGCGTCTCGCTAACTCGATGCCAGCCGCTCCGGAGGCAAGGCAGCCGGATGGATTCTGTCAAGAGCAGCCGCAGCGGACTTGCGCTGATGACCAACGATAGTCACAGGGCGTACCAAGGCTTCCTGGCCCCGCGAAACTTGGACTTGGGGCAAGTCTTCAGTTGCTTTTTCTATGTTCCACATTTCTGATCGTTATCTCCCACGATTGCCTATGCCGGATCGACGATCCCTGACGGCGGGCGGCATACCGATTCCAGTTGAACACGGTGAGGATGTGTCCGAGGCTCAACCGCCAAATGTCGTCGACATCCGTCAGCACCAGTTCGTCAGCTTGTGCCGAGCTACCCGTCGGATGTCAGCGACATCAAACGCTGGCTTCCGCCCCCGTTTGCAGTCGTTACGAATCCACGGCTGCGCCTTGCGGCGCGGTCATCGTACCCCGAGAGAGAGAGTTCGCCATGCAAGCCACACTCGTCCGCGACACGATCGAGACCAATGATTTCGCCGAATTCATTGTCGCACCCGGTGGGACTCTTCCGCCCAACCCTTTCACCGATGTGCGAATCGCCGGCTGGTTCGCCCGTGGTGACGACGCGCCCGTGACTGTGGGCGGCTTCGCTGACAGCGAGGATGGTCGATTATTCAAGGTGCGATTCCTGCCAACCGCTCCCGGCACGTACCGCTACGGTGTGAGGTACGAGACCGCCGACGGATGCAGTCGGCGCTACGAGGGCTCCTTCCACGCCGAGCCGAGTCAGCGCAAGGGACTACTCCGTGTGGATCCGGAATACCCCAACCACTTTATCTGGGAAGGCACAGGCGAGCACTATTTCTGGAACGGCACGACTGCCTACTTTCTCGCCGGCTTCCGTGACGAGCACGTCATTGCGCGAGCGATCAACCGACTGGCATCGCTGAAGGTCAACCGTATTCGCACACTCTTATACGGTCGCAACGGTGACCGGCCTTGGGGTGAACCCGTCGTTAACCATCACGCCTTTTCCTGCCGGCTCGACCCTTGGCCAGCCAAATTTCCCCAAGACGAGGTTCCCGAGTTCGATCTGACGCGATTCAATGTCGGATATTGGCAGAAGTTTGAGCGCATGCTGCTGCACGCGCGCGACAGGAGCGTCATTATTAGCGTGATCTTTTTCATCGGCGGCTTGGATTTGAGCACGCCTTTTCTTGCTGAAGGCGAAAACGAGCTGCGCTTCTACCGCTACGCCGTTGATCGCTTCGCCGCCCTTTCCAATGTCACGTGGGATTTGGGCAACGAGCACGACCTTCACCGCAATGGGTACTGGGTCGACCGCATGGGCACGATGGTCCGACACAGGCTCGACCCATACGGTCATCTGCTTGGGGCGCACAACAAGATCTACTACAAGGACTGGAACGACATGCAACTGATCCAGGATTGGGACGCAGGACTCAACGTCCGGTTCAACGAGCATCGGCGCAAACAGAAGGCCACCGGCCGCATTATCCCCCAGGTCAACGAGGAGTATGGGTACGAACGTCTCTGGGAGAAGTTCCCGGGTCACCGCGACGCCGAGACACGCCGGCGCTGCGCCTGGGAACTGGCGATGGCCGGATGCTACCACACCACCGGCGAGCACGCCAAGAGCGGCTGCGGCATGAATCAGGACACCGGCGGCGGCTGGGTCACCGGCCGTGGCGACGATTCAATGAGGATGCTCCAGGGCTATCGCCACATGGTCACGTTCTTCACCTCCCTGCAGTGGTGGCGGCTCGAACCCCGCAACGAATGCATCGAGCACTACGACCCGGCAGCGCGCGAAATCGCCTACTACAAGCGCTCCGGTGAGCCGATGCCGATCACCCAAGCCTTCGCCTTGGCCGAGGGCGAGAATATGTACGTGATCTACCTGCCCGCAGGAGGCCACGCCACAGTAACCTTAGGCGAAGGCACGTACGCTGTAAAGCGATTTAATCCGCGCGATGGTAGTTGGAGCGACGAGGAGTTCAGCGACGGTGGCCGATGGCGCAATGCCGACCTACCCGGTGCAGAGGACTGGGTGTTTCTACTGAAGTGTCGTGGGTGATCGGACAGGGAGAGTCCGGGCAACGAGGGCGGAATCACACCCGAGGGGCAACGGGATGACCTCGGCTGGGGCACGGTAGACGTCTCGACTCACTCATTCACAATCGCACGGCACGATGGTGCGGTTCCACCTTTCCAAAGATGGTCTGCCGGCCATCGTCAGCTCCAGTGCGGGCCGATGCTCATTCTACCTCACCACCGGCGGATGCGATCTTGCAACGCCGGTCACCTCCTGCACTCGCCGCCATCGCTTCGTCACGCGACCTCAGGCCCAACCCCGCCACGACAGCGCCAGGTCGTCCTTGTAGGTTATGGACTTGTCGCCCCCATAGACCACCACGCCCTTCGTGCTCGCGCCGCCACTGACGCCACGCCACCACGTCAAGTTCCTCACGAAGTCGCTGTTGAACGTCTGGCCGGACTTGATCTCGATCGGCAGCAGTCGGCCTCCGCCCGCCTCGATCAGCAGGTCGATCTCATGACCGGTCGAATCGCGCCAATAATAGACGTCTGGCCGCAGCCCGCGGTTCATGAAGTTCTTCACCGCCTCGGACACCACCCAGGACTCGAAGACGGCTCCGCGTGCCGCGTGCAGTTCCAGGTCCTCGGCCGAGCGGATGCGGAGCAGGTAACACAGCAGCCCGGTGTCCAGGAAATACAGCTTCGGCGACTTGACCAGCCGCTTGTTGAAGTTGCGGTGGTGCGGGCGGAGGAGCATCACCACGAAGCTGGTCTCCAACACGCTCAACCAGCGCCGGGCCGTGGTGTGGGTGACGCCGCAATCGTTGGCCAGGGCGGAGAGGTTCAGAAGCTGACCCGCTCGCCCGGCGCAGAGGCCCATGAACCGGCCGAAGGTTTCTACGTCGCCGACGTTGAGCAGCTCGCGCACGTCGCGCTCGATGTATGTTTGATAGTAGTTGGCCAGCCACCGCTGCGGCTCCAGCTTCATGTCGTGGATCCGCGGGTAGCCGCCGGCAAACAGCACGTCGTTCAGGCGGTCCTTGCCATCCAGCTTTGATGACGGGCGACGATCGGTGATCGCCTCCACTGGCTGAAGCTTTCTGCCTTTCAGTTCTGCCCGCGAAAACGGCAGCAGATGCAGAATGTCGCAGCGTCCCGCCAGCGA
>SLDI01000555.1:0-5672 GCA_007125385.1 Phycisphaeraceae bacterium
GCACACCCTTGTGCTCGCGGGCGATGCCCTCGAGCTGCTCCAGCCGGCGCACGTACTTCTCCAGCGTCTCGCGCCGCGCCCCGGGCCGGGCGCCCGAGATCGCGTCGGCGGCCATGACGATCGGCGTGTAGGGGCTGGTCGCGGGCACGTCGTTGTGGTGCCCGGCGATGGCGTTGAGGATGTTCTCTTTTTCGCCATGCTTGCGGGCGAACTCCGCGCCGATGGCCGGGTGCCCGCCCTCGACCTCGTGGTCCATCGCCTTGCCGATGTCGTGCAGGAACCCCGCCCGCCGCGCCTGGTCGCCGTCGAGGCCCAGTTCGTTGGCGATCACCTGGCACAGGTAGGCCGTCTCGATCGAGTGGCGCAGGATGTTCTGCCCGTAGCTCATGCGGTAGTGCAACCGGCCCATCATCTCCGCCATTTTGGGGTGCAGCCCCTGGATGTCGGCCTCGATGCAGGCGTCCCGGCCATACTTGATGATCCGCTGCCCCACCTCCTTGCGCATCTGCTCGACGACCTCCTCGATGCGCGTCGGGTGGATGCGCCCGTCCTCGAGCAGCTTCTGGAGCGACTCGGCCGCCACCGCCCGCCGCACCGGGTCGAAGCAGGACACCACCACCACGCCCGGCGTGTCGTCGACGATCACGTCCACGCCCGTGGCCTTCTCGAAGGCCCGGATGTTGCGGCCCTCGCGGCCGATGACCCGCCCCTTCATGTCGTCCGAGGCGATGGCCACCGCCGACACCGTCGAGTCCGCGGTGTGCTCGCTGGCGTAGCGCTGGATCGCCTGGAGCGTGATCTTCAGCGCGGTCTCGCGCGACTCCTCCTCGGCCCGCTCGACGTTGCGCTGAATGATCTGCGCCGCCTCGTGCTGGCTCTCGCGCTCGACGATCTTCAGCGCCTCCTTGCGCGCCTCGTCCTCGCTCATCTGCGACGCCCGCAGCAGGATCTCCTTCTGCTTCTGCGTCGTCTGCTCGACCAGGCTCCGCTGCTGCTCGATCAGCTCGGCCAACTCGCCCTCGCGGGTCTCGACCTGCTCCTCCCGGGCCTTGACCTTCTCCTCCAGCTCGTCGAGGTACTTCTCCTTCGTCGCCAGCGTGTCGAGCTTGCGGTCGAGGTTGTCCTCGCGCTTGGTCAGGCGGCGCTCGGCCTCCTTGAGCTCGTTGCGCTGGGCCTCGGCCTCCTTGTCGAAGGCCTCGCGGCGCCGCGCCAGCTCGTCGCGCACGTCCAGCTCGAGCTGCTTCTTGAGCGTCGCCGCCTCGTCGCGGGCCTGCTGGACGAGATCGTCCGCCTCGCGGCGGGCCCGGCCAAGGCTCTGCCCGCCCAGCACCCGGTGCAGCGCGACCGCCGCCGCGGCACCGATGATCAGCCCGATCACGGCGCCCAGGCTCAGCCCCACGAGGTCCAAGGCCAGGACGATAGGTGCAGCCAACGCGGGCCCCTTGCTGGTCCGGCCGACGCCGAGGCGCGGCCATGGGTGGGGCACGCCGGGTTCAGCAGCTTCGCGGACCGATCGGCTCGGCCACTGACGATGCCTCGCGCAGCGCCGGCCGCTCCGGCCGGCGCCCCGCGTCAGGCCCTGACGCCAACATCCGCAACGCGGATCGCTCCGGGCCTATCAACCTGTAGCAGCAAGTTGCCGGTAGGTACATCGTCAATCTATCCCACCTGCACACACAGGCGGCCGAGCGAGCGCAGCCGCGGCCGCGGCTCGATTGATCGGCCCGATCCAGGTCAAACCGCAACCCGGTCGGTGCCGGAAGCTCCCTTGCGGTAGGCAGGCCCGGCCCGCCGGAAGCCGATACGCCGGCCTCAGTGCCTGCCCGCGCAGGGCCGTAAGCGCTTATCCTACTGCTGCCCACGCCCCACCGTCAACCCACACACCCCACGCCCGGCCGCCCCGGCCCCCGATTCCCGAGTTCCGCGCCGCCAAATCCACATTTCCCCTCGCGACCCCCCGCCTTTCCCCCGCCCCAGGCTTGGGCTATTCTTAACCTCGTCCCCAGGAGCAACCGATGACCCAGCCCACCGACGAGTTCAAGCCCGGCCAACGCGTCGTCGTCACCCAGCAGATCCCCCAGCGCGACGAGGTCTGGAGCACCAGCATCACCGGCACCGTCGTCGCCTACGAGCAGAAGAAGACCGGCTCCTGGTTCGCCCACGCCCGCGACGACCGCCTCTGGCTCGACCGCCTCACCCTGCGCAAGGACGATGGCGAGATCGTCATGGTCAACCTCGACAACTTCACCCACGTCGAGCTCGCCGACGCCGCGAAGACATAGCCACAAATGAACACGAATGAACACGAATGGACACGAATGCGCAAGGCGGGACGAGGCGGAGCGGAATCATATCCTCTTAATTTGTGTTCATTTGTGTTCATTCGCGCCTTCTCCCTCGGAGGGACCGCACCATGAGTCATGCTGAGCTGCTGCCGCTGGGCGTCACCGCCGTGATGCTGCCGGAGCTGGATTTTGACGAGCAGATCGAGCTCTGCCGCCGCCTGGGCGTGACGCACTACGTCTTCCGCCCGCGCTACATTTCCGAGAACGCGCGCGGCAAGCCCTGGAGCAACTGGGGCAACCACAAGTTCGACCTGACGCCCGAGCGCCTGCTCGAGGAGGGCCCGCAACTCGCCGCCCGCCTCCGCGAAGCCGGGCTCGTGCCCTACTCGACCGTGCCGCGGCTGGCGGCGGACATCGACGACGACAACGAGCTGGAACTGCACCTGAAAGGGGCCGCGGCCGCGGGCTGCCGGTCCGTGCGCGTCATGTCCACGCCCTACCCGCCCGGCGAGCTGTTCGACTACGGCCAGTACCTGCCCCGGGCCCGCAAGGACCTGGCCCGCGTCGTGGAGCGCGCGGCCGACCACGGGCTCAAGCTCGTGATCGAGATGCACGTCGGCACCACCGCCTGCTCGCCCGGGCTCGCCCGCCTGCTGGTCGAGGAGTTCGACCCGGCGAAGCTGGGGCTGATCCTGGACCTGCCCAACATGGCCGGCGAAGGCGCCATCCGCCCCAGCCTCGCGATCTCCGTCCTCGCCGACTGGATCGACCACTGCCACGTCGGCGGCTCGCGACGCGTCGCCGGCGAGTACGACGAGCTGGGGTTCCGCAAGGCCGGCCAGCAGCAGACCGCCATCACCGAATCCGACCTGCACATCCCCACCTGGCTTCAACTGCTGGCCCAGCTCGGCCGCGAGATCCCGCTGGTGATCGAGGATTACACCCCCGGCCCGCCGGGCGCACTGCGCCTCGAGGCCACCGCCACCGCCCTGCAACGCATCGTCGGCGCCCCCGAGCCGGCACGCACATAGGCCGCTTGCGGCTTCGCGAGGCGACCGCCGCGCACGGCCGATCAAGCGCTTGAGCCGACCCGACCAGAGTCACCCGTCCAAAGAGAGGCAGCACCATGGAAGACAACCCCATGTACGACCGCGAAACCATCCATGTCCGCACCAGCGACCAGCCCGGCACCGTCGCCGGCGTCACGGCCCCGCGCAGCCACCCCATCCAGCGCGCCATCAACGCGGTCGCCTCGCGCGGCGGCGGCACCGTCGTGCTCGAAGCCGGCGACTACACCATCACCGAGCCCGTACGCATGGCCCCGGACGTGCGCCTCGTCGGCGACGGGAAGGTCACGCTCCGCCGCCTGCCCACGCTCGCCGTCAGCGAGCTGCTGTGCGACGTGGACGTCGGCCAGTACGTGTTCACCCCCGCCCACCCCGAGCGATTCAAGCCCGGCATGGCCGTGTGCTTCCACGACCGAAAGCGCGGCTTCGCCCGCGGCACCCACACCGTCACCGTCACCGACGTGCGCGACGGCCACGTCTATTTTGACACCATGAACGACAGCGATCGCCTGGCCGAGAACGACGCCGTGGCGATGCAGTACCACCCCATGGTCCTCGGCGTCGACGCCCACCGCGCGATGGTCGAGAACCTCGTCGTCGACGGCGCGATGGACGACACCCCGCCCAGGGGCCGCGAGCCGCGCACCCTCGGCGTCTACTTCTACCACAGCCGCATGTGCACCGTCCGCGGCGTCGAAGCCTGCAACATGTACGGCGACGGCATCTGCTTCGGCAAGGCCTCGCTGCACATGACCGTCGAGGACTGCCACACCCACCACAACTACCACTACGGCATCCACCCGGGTAGCCACAGCGCCCGGCCCATCGTCCGCCGCTGCCACATCCACGACAACGGCTCGGACGGGCTGTACATCTGCTGGGGCATCAGCCACGGCGTGTTCGAGGACAACGACATCCACGACAACGGCCGACGCGAGTGGCGCAGCGGCATCAGCATCGGCCACAAGGACACCGACAACCTCCTGCAGCGCAACACCGTCCGCCACAACGCCAAGTTTGGCATCTGCGTGCGCATCAAGACCGCCGCCAACGGCGCCCACCGCTGCCTCTGGCGCGAGAACGTCATCGAGAACAACGGCCACGACCCCGCCGACATGCCCGACTACGTCCGCAAGCTCCCCGCCGACGAGCTCGTCTCCTGCGGCGTGTTCCTCAATGGCACGACCGACGGGCTGGTCTTCGAGCGCAACGTCATCCGCGAGACCCGCGACGGCGAAGACCGCCGCCAGCGCTACGCCTTCATCATCAACGAGAACGTGACCAACCTGACGCTGCGCGACAACGAGATCGGCGAGCACCCCGAGGGCGAGATCCTCGACCGCCGCGAAGCCGCCGCGGCGGTGTGAGACCCGCCGCTCGCGGCTTCGCGAAGCGGCCAGTACCTCACAGGTGCACCAAGAAACCGTGGCGGGTGCCACCACCTTTTTATTGACCATTGAATGGTTGACTTTACCCGGATGGGACGTACTCAGGGTGCCACGGCTTGACCGCGAAGCGGTAAGCCGTGCGATCGTCGGCAAGTGCACGGCTTGCCCTTCGGGACAAGCCGTGGCACCCCACGACTTGGGGTTAAGGCAACCATTCAAGGATCAATAGGTGCCCCCGCACCTCACAGCTAACGCCGAGTGGCCGGCAGCCTGCAATGGAGGCGAACCATGGCACCCTACGCATTCCTGGGTTTCCTGGCAGGGACCGCCCTGACTCTGGCGATCGCGCCCGCCCACGCCGTGACCATCCACACGCCCGAAAACGCCGCACCCCGCCCGGCCCCCGAGGCCCTGCCCCTGCGCGAAAGCGTCAGCCAGCACGGCATCACCTGGACCTTCGCCGAGCCCGCCCGCGTCGGGCGGTTCGTCACCGGCGACTGGTACGTCGTCGGGCCCGTGCGCATCGTCGCCATCGACCCCGAGCCCGCCGACGGCCGCAACGGCTCCATGCTCAACGTCGACGCGACCATCGGCCAGGCCGGCTTCGACAGCCGCATCCCCTTCGGCCGCTTCGACGAGGAGCTCTACCTCGCCCCGCCGATCGACCTGAGCCCCGGCGACACGCTGCTGTCGTCGATCAGCAAGGACGACGACATCAAGCCCATGCTCTGGCGCGTCGGCGCCGATCAGCGCAGCCCCATCAGCACCGTCGCCGCGCTGACCTGCCTGGCCGAGCCCGTGCCCGCCGACGCCTTCCGCCCCGCCTACGCCGGCGGCGTCCACGAGATCCACCTCGCCCGCCACCTGCGCCGCGACCTGCTGCCCAGCCTGCCGCGCGACGGGATCGCGTTCGTCGCGCACCAGGGCGGGCC